>JANOHS010000235.1:0-7903 GCA_031406655.1 Micrococcales bacterium | reverse complement strand
GTGCTGGGCAGGTCGACGATCATGGCTTCCTCCACGTGCGTCCGTCGCGGCGCAGCATGTCGTCGGCGCTCACCGGACCCCACCCGCCCGAGGGGTACGCGTCGGGTCGGCCGAGTCTTGCCCAGAAGGCCTCGACCGGATCAAGGATCTGCCAGGAGAGCTCCACCTCACGGTGCCGCGGGAACAACGGCGGGTCGCCGAGCAGGACATCGAGGATCAGCCGTTCGTATGGCTCTGGGCTGGACTCGGTGAAGGATCCGCCATAGCCGAAGTCCATCGTGACGTCGCGAACCTCCATGGCGGTGCCGGGCACCTTGGAGCCGAAGCGCATCGTGATGCCCTCGTCCGGCTGGATCCGGATCACGATCGCGTTCTGCCCGAGCTCTTCGGTGGCGGTCTGGTCGAACGGCTGGGACGACGGGCGCTTGAAGACCACCGCGATCTCGGTGACCCGCTTGCCCAGCCGCTTGCCGGTGCGCAGGTAGAAGGGGACCCCCGCCCAGCGCCGGGTGTCGATCTCGACCTTCATCGCGGCGTAGGTCTCGGTGGTGGAGCCTGCGTCGATGTCTTCCTCGTCGAGGTAGCCGATGACCTTCTCGCCGCCTTGCCATCCCTTGGCATACTGCCCGCGGACGGTGGACCTGGCCAAGTCCTTCGGCAGCCGCACCGCCGAGAGAACCTTCTCCTTCTCGGCTCGCAGATCGCTGGCCTGGAAGGAGACCGGCTCCTCCATGGCGGTGAGGGCCAGCAGCTGGAGCAGGTGGTTCTGGATGACGTCGCGGGCGGCGCCGATGCCGTCGTAGTAGCCGGCGCGGCCCGCGATGCCGATGTCCTCGGCCATCGTGATCTGGACGTGGTCGACGTACTTCGAGTTCCAGACGGGCTCGAACATCTCGTTCGCGAAGCGCAGGGCCAGCAGGTTCTGGACCGTCTCCTTGCCGAGGTAGTGGTCGATCCGGAACACCGAGTCCGGTGGGAACACCGCCTGGACGATCGAGTTCAGCTCACGGGCGCTCTTGAGGTCGTGGCCAAAAGGCTTCTCGATGACGACCCGCCGCCATCCGCCACCACTTTGGTGGCTCAGGCCGCTGCGGTCGAGCTGCTGACACACGGTGGAGAAGTACGCCGGCGGGATCGACAGGTAGAAGGCGTGGTTGCCGCAGGTCCCGCGCTCCTGGTCGAGGTTGGCCACCGTCTCGCTGAGTGCGTCGAATGACTTCGGGTCGTCGAACGTGCCTGGTACGAAACGGAATCCCTCGGCCAGGTTTCGCCACACATCCTCGCGGAAGGGGGTGCGGGCATGGGCGCGGACGGACTCGTGGACGATCTTGCCGAAGTCCTCGTCAGCCCAGTCGCGACGCGCGAAACCGACCAGGCTGAACCCTGCGGGCAACAGGCCGCGGTTGGCCAGGTCGTAGATCGCCGGCATGATCTTCTTGCGCGCCAGGTCTCCGGTGACCCCGAAGAGCACGAGACCGCATGGTCCGGCGATCCGTGGGAGGCGCTTGTCACGGGGATCGCGCAACGGGTTCTGTCCGTGGGCAACCTTGGCAGGACTCATCCTGGCACTCCGCCGGGGGAGACCGCGGTGGTGAGGCCAAGGGCGCGGGCGAGCTGGGCCAGACCTGGGTCGTGGTCGATCAGATGCAGCTGCAGGACCGGGCGGCCGTGGTCGGCCAGGATCCGCGCGTCGCCGCCGGCCTGAGCCGCGATGAAGTCGCCGAATGTGAAGTCCCTTCCAGGGATGGCCAGGTCCTCATGTGGCGCAGTGGTGATCTGTAGGTAGATGCCGGTTGTCGGACCGCCCTTGTGGTACTGCCCCGTGGAGTGCAGGAACCGCGGTCCCCAGCCGAACGTGGTGGGACGCCCGGTGCGGCGTGCGACGGCTCGGCGGGCCCCGAAGAGTGAGGCGTCGTCGAGCCGGTCGAGATAGGCCATGATCGAGACGTAGCCGTGTCGCTGGTCCAGAGCTGAGAACAGTGAGTCCAGTGCAGCAGCGACGGTTCGTGCCTCTCCGAGCCAGTCGCCCCCGAGCGCGCGCACCTCGATGGCGCCGTCGGTGAACACGGGCGGGTCGGGCAGCGCATCAGTGGCCTCGAGCAGCCCGCGGGCCGCTTTCTTGGCGCTCTCGACATCGGGCTGGTCGAAGGGGTTGATGCCCAGGATCCGGCCCGCGGCGGCGGTGGCGACCTCCCAAAGCAGCAGCTGGGCCCCGAGCGAACCGCTGACCTGGACCTCGGAACGTGATGGGTTGTCGGCGCCCTCGGCGACATCGGCGACCAGGCGGGCCACTGTGATGTCGGGTGCGGGGGAGCTGGTCTCAGGGTCGGGGTCGTCAGGGTCACCCTGCACGACGACGGGCAGCACCCCGGTCCCGTTCTTACCCGTGCTCTCGGCGATCAGCTGCTCCGCCCAGTCCGCGAACCCAGGAATTCCGGAGTCGTCTTCGACCATGACGAGCTTGTCGCGCAGCGGGTCGGTGCCGGCCAGGACGGCGCCCAGGCAAAGAGCCGGGTTTGCCTCATCGTCCTCGGCCAGGAGGTCGGCGACGGACTCGGCCTCATCCAGCAGCTGCTCCAGGTCGACGCCGGCCAGGCCACTTGGCACGAGCCCGAACGCGGTCAGGGCGGAGTAGCGCCCACCCACGTGCGGGTCGGCGGTGATGACCCGGTAGCCGCCGGCGCGCGCCTCCTTCTCCAGCGGGCTGCCGGGGTCCGTGATGATCACGATGCGCTCGGTCGGGTCGATCCCGGCCCGGGTGAACGCGCCCTCGTAGGCGCGGCGCTGTGAGTCGGTCTCAACCGTGGACCCGGACTTGCTCGAGACCACCACGACGGCGCGGTCGAGCCGGTCCCCGAGGGCGGCGCGCACCTGGTCAGGGTTCGATGAGTCCAGCACGGTCAGCTCGACGCCGGCCGTCGCGCAGATGACCTCGGGGGCCAGCGACGACCCGCCCATACCGCACAGCACGACGTGGTCGACGCCTTGCTCGGCAAGGTGGTCCCGCAGGGCGGCGACCTCGCCGACAAGTGGTCGTGAGGTTCGTCCGAGGCTGACCCAGGACAGCCGGACCGCCGACTCGGACTCGGCGTCCGGTCCCCAGAGGGTGGGGTCCTTGGCGAAGAGCCTGCTGGCGAAGCGGTCCGCGACCAGCTGGGGTACGTGCCGGGTCACGGCCACAGCTGCCGGCCCGGAGGCGAGGACGCCCAGTGCCACCGGGTTCATCGGGCGGCCTTGGTGAGCTCGACCTGCACGGTGGAGAGCAGCTCCGCCCACGACGCCACGAACTTGTCGACGCCCTCGCCCTCGAGCACTGCCACGACGTCGGCATAGGGGACTCCGAGACGCTCGAGGGCGTCCATCACGTTCCGGGCCTCGTCATAGCTGCCGGTGACCTGGTCGCCGGCGATCTCTCCGTGGTCGGCAACGGCGAGCATCGTCTTGGTGGGCATCGTGTTGACCGTGTTGGCAGCGGCGAGGTCAACGACATACATCGTGTCCCTGTATGCCGGGTTCTTCACTCCCGTGGAGGCCCACAGCGGGCGCTGCCTGTGTGCGCCCTCAGACTCGAGGTTCGCCCAGCGCGGGGTCGAGAAGACCTCCTCGTACGCCTGGTAGGCCAGCCGTGCGTTGGCCACGCCCGCCCTGCCCTTGAGCGCGGCAGCATCCTGGGTACCGAAGGCATCGAGGCGCTTGTCGATCTCGGTGTCGACCCGGCTGACGAAGAAGGAGGCCACCGAGTGGATCTGCGAAAGGTCCCTGCCACCCTCGCGAGCCTGCTCGAGCCCGGTCAGGAACGCGTTCATGACCCCGCGGTAGCGGTCGAGGGAGAAGATCAGGGTCACGTTGACGCTGATGCCCTGTGTCAGGGCCTGCGAGATCGCCGGGAGGCCTTCGACGGTGGCGGGGATCTTGATGTGGACGTTGGGTCGCCCCACAGCTGCATGGAGCACCTGGGCCTGCTCGACCGTCCTGGCGGTCTCGTGGGCGAGACGGGGATCCACCTCGATGGACACGCGGCCGTCCTGGCCGTCGCTGGCCCGGTAGACCGGGAGCATGAGGTCGCAGGCGTTGCGGACGTCCTCGGTGGTGAGGGCGAACACCGCCTCTTCCGCGCTCCTGCCCTCCTCGGCCAGCCCCTTGATCTGCTCGCCGTAGGCGTCGCCCTGTGCCAGGGCGGCGGCGAAGATCGAGGGGTTCGTGGTCACGCCGACGACGCTGCTGGTGTCAACGAGAGTCTGCAGCTCCCCGCTGGTGATCAACGGTCGGTTCAGGTCGTCCAGCCAGATGGACACGCCCAGTGCGGAGAGCTCCCTGAGGCGGTCGCGCTTCTCGTTGTCGCTCATCTCACCGACCTCCTGCGGCCTGGATTGACTCCTGTGCCGCGGCCACGACAGCGGCGGGGGTGAAACCGAACTCCCGGAACAGCGTGGCGGCGTCGGCCGACGCACCGTAGTGGTCGATGCTGACGATGCGCCCGGCGTCCCCCACGACGTCGCGCCAGCCCATGGGCACGCCAGCCTCGACGCTGACGCGCGCCCTGACGTCCGGGGGCAGGACCTCGTCGCGATAGCTCTGGTCCTGCTCGTCGAACCACTCGCGGCACGGCATCGACACGATCCGGGTCGAAACCCCTTGGGACTCAAGGGTCTCGCGCGCTGCAACGGCGATGCTGACCTCGGAGCCGGTGGCGACCAGGATCACTGCCGGGCCGGACTCCGCAGAGCCTTCGGCCAGCACGTAGGCGCCGTTGGCGGTGCCCTCGGCCGACGCGAAGGTCTCGCGGTCCAGGGTCGGCATGGCTTGTCGCGAAAGGGCAAGACCTGCCGGACGGTCGGTGTGCTCCAGGATGGTCCGCCACGCGACGGCGGTCTCGTTGGCGTCCCCGGGACGGACGACGTCCAGACCAGGGATGGCACGCAGTGCGGCGAGGTGCTCGATCGGCTGGTGGGTGGGGCCATCCTCGCCCAGACCGATGGAGTCATGGGTCCAGACGAACGTCACGGGCAGCCGCTGGAGCGCGGCAAGTCGCACCGCGGGGCGCATGTAGTCCGAGAAGACCAGGAAGGTTCCACCGTAGGCGCGGGTGAGCCCCTCGAGGGTGATGCCGTTCAGGATGCACCCCATGCCGAGCTCGCGGATGCCGAAGTGCAAGGTCCGGCCGAAGGGGCCGCCCTTCCAGTGGCTCGTCTGCTTTCCCGCGGGGATGAAGCTGGGCGCGCCCTCCATCGTCGTGTTGTTGGACTCGGCGAGGTCTGCGGAGCCGCCCCAGAGCTCGGGCATGACGTCGGCCAGCGCGGCGAGAACCTTGCCGGAGGCGGCGCGGGTGGCCATCCCCTTGGGATCGGCCGGGAACGTCGGGAAGGCTGCGGTGAAGCCCTGCGGCAGCTCGCCCTTGACCAGTCGGTCCAGCAGGGTGGCGTGTTCGGCATGGGAAGCCCGCCAGTCGGCATACCCCTTGTCCCATTCGGAATGTGCGCTTCTGCCACGCGCCATCACCTCACGTGCCCGAGCCAGGACGTCGGCCTCGACCTCGAAGGTCAGGGCCGGGTCGAAGCCGAGCAGCGCCTTGGTGGCAGCGATCTCCTCGCCGCCGAGGGCGGATCCGTGGGACGCCCCGGTGTTCGCCTTGGTGGGGGCTGGCCAGGCGATAACCGTCCTGAGGATCACCAGCGTCGGCTTGGCAGCGTGGTCCTTGCCGCTCTCGATGGCGGCGAGCAGGGCGTCGACGTCCTCGACGTACCCGCTGGCGCCCCGGTCGCTCCACCCGTTGCGCCAGTCGACGGTGACGACGTGCCAGCCGTAGGCCTCGTAGCGAGCGCCCACGTCCTCGGAGAAGGAGATGTTGGTGTCGTCCTCGATCGAGATGTGGTTCTGGTCGTAGACCAGGGTGAGGTTGCCCAGCTCCTGGTGGCCGGCGAGGGCACTGGCCTCGTGCGAGACGCCCTCCATGATGTCGCCGTCCGAGGCGATCACATAGATGTGGTGGTCGAAAGGACTCTGACCGGGGGCGGCGTCGGGATCGAGCAGGCCCCGTTGACGGCGCTGGGCGATGGCCATGCCCACGGCGGAGGCAAGACCGGAGCCGAGGGGCCCGGTCGTGATCTCGACACCCTTGGTGTGGTGGACCTCCGGGTGCCCCGGTGTCAGCGAACCCCACGTGCGCAAGGACATCAGGTCATCGAGCTCGAGACCGTATCCGGAGAGGTACAGCTGGATGTACTGGGTCAGGCTCGAGTGGCCGCACGAGAGCACGAACCGGTCACGTCCCAGCCACTGCGGGTCGGCCGGGTCGTGGCGCATCACGTTCTGGTACAGGAGGTAGGCGAGGGGAGCCAGGCTCATCGCGGTCCCGGGGTGGCCGTTGCCGACCTTCTGGACGGCGTCGGCGGCCAGCAGGCGCACGGTGTCCACGGCTCGCAGATCCAGGTCGGTCCACCCGGCACGGGTCGCCACGGGAGCGGCCAGCGACGAGTCCCGGCCTCTGCTGATGGGGTTCTGGTCAGCGTGCGTCGTGCTCTGGTCAGTCACGGGCTCGAGCCTATCGTCGCGGGTCGCGGGTGTCGCCCGGCTGTCAGACCTCCGCTGGAGCGTCCGTTGGCATTAGACTTCGTACTGCCCATGGGCGCGCCGTCCCACGGTTTCGCGCCCGCTCCGCACCGCACCCAAGGACGGCCGTGACTGCTCTTGTGCCGCGTCGCGAGGCTCTGACCGCCGAGTCCGGTCAGCGGGGCTGGGGCCGGACGGTGGCCCACTATGTCGCCCTGACCAAACCACGCATCATCGAGCTGCTCCTGGTCACGACCTTGCCGGCGATGTTCCTGGCCCAACGGGGTCTGCCTGACCTCTGGCTGATCGCCTCAACCCTGGTTGGCGGCACGCTCTCTGCTGCTGCCGCGAACACGCTGAACTGCTACCTGGACAGAGACATCGACGCGGTCATGCACCGCACCGAGAACCGACCGTTGATCACCGGTGCGATCTCCCCGCCGGCTGCGCTGCGCTTCGGCGCGGTCCTGGGCGTGGCGTCGACGCTGTGGCTGGGCCTGCTGGTCAACTGGCTGTCTGCCGCGCTGTCGCTGGGCGCGATCCTGCTCTACGTCGGTTTCTACACGATGCTGCTCAAGCGCCGCACCTCCCAGAACATCGTGTGGGGCGGTGTCGCAGGCTGTATGCCGGTGCTGATCGGCTGGTCTGCGGTCACCAGCTCACTGGCGTGGCCGGCGCTCGTGCTGTTCCTGATCGTGTTCTTCTGGACACCGCCGCACTACTGGCCGTTGTCGATGCGCTTCAAGGACGAGTACGAGGCGGCTGGGGTGCCGATGCTTCCTGTGGTGGCCCAGGACGTGGAGGTGGCTGCCCGGATCGTGCTCTATGCCTGGGCCACCGTGGCGACGTCCCTGGCGCTGGTCCCGATCGCCTCCATGGGCTGGGTCTACCTGGTCGTGGCGGGCCTCTCCGGCGGGCTTTTCGTGCTCGAGGCGCACCTGCTCCTGGCGCGCGCCAAGGCCGCGGCCCAGGACGTGGCTGCGGCCTCCCTGCGTCCGATGAGGCTGTTCCACTACTCCATCACGTATCTGACGATCCTTTTCCTGGCGGTCGCGGTCGACCCACTGCTGCACCTCGCGCTTCCCTGGGCCTAGCGACGGCGCAGGCTCAGGACCCCGTAGGTCAGCGACACCGCCAGCAGACTGGCACCGAGCATGTGGACGAGGACGAGCACCTCGGGCAGGCCGGTGAGGTACTGCGCGTAGCCGACCACCCCCTGCACCACGGTGATGCCGAGGACCGCGAGCCACACCTTCCGGGGTCGCGGGTCGGTCGTGCTCAGGTGCACCGCCAACAGGACCGCGACCACGAGTCCGACGAACAGCATCACGGCGTCGGCGTGCAGCCACGAGAT
>JANOHS010000593.1:0-2805 GCA_031406655.1 Micrococcales bacterium | reverse complement strand
GCGATCATCGCCGCGGTCCATCGGTAGATCTCCCGACGGTTCATGCCGTTGAGCAGGATCGCCATCGCCAGGGACGACATCTGCTCGTCGGCCACGGCTCCGCGCGTATAGGCGTCGATCACCCAGTCGATCTGTGCGTCGCTCAGCTCCTGCTTGTCGCGCTTGGCGCGGATGACGTCAACAGCATCAAAGGAGTCGGTCACGCAAAGATCCTCTCTCGTGCGGTATGCCGGGTGAGCGGCTTCCGCTGACGGCGTAGGTCAGTGATGGGTCGGGTCCAGGGCCTCGAGATCGTCGCCGTCGAAGGCGTCGGGCAGCACCTCGGCCATGGTGCGAACACCCGTGGCGGTCATGACCTGACAGCCCGGCCCGCCGTTCTCCCACAGCAGCTGCCGGCAGCGGCCGCAGGGCATCAGCGCGTCGCCGTTTGCGTTGACGCACGAGACCGCAACCAGTCGCCCGCCGCCACTGAGGTGGAGCGCCGAGACCATCCCGCACTCGGCGCACAGCGTCACGCCGTAGGCCGCGTTCTCGACGTTGCACCCTGACACGATGCGCCCGTCGTCCACGAGTCCGGCGACACCGACCGGGAACTTGCTGTACGGCGCGTAGGCGCGCTGCATTGACTCAGTTGCCTTGGCGTGCAACAGATCCCAGTCGACCGAAGCGGCGTTGGCGGCCACTAGTGCCCCTCGCCCTTGCGATACGGCAGACCGTCCGCCGCCGGCATTCGTAGTCGCTGGGAGGCGAAGGCGAGCACGAGCAGCGTTGCGACATACGGCGTCATGCCGGTGAACTCGTCCGGCACGGTCTCGGAGACGAAGAACCAGGCGGCCACCAGGACGCCGGCCGCGATCGCCACGACGCCCTGAACCACACGATGCTTGCGCAGGATCTGCCAGAGACCGATCCCGATGATCAGGACTGCGAGCAGGAGCAGCATGGCGTGGACCGTGGTGCCACCACCACGCAGCTGCACCGCGTCGGTGTAGCCGAACAGGGCTGCACCGCCGACCAGGCCACCAGGGCGCCAGTTGCCGAAGATCATGGCGGCCATGCCGATATAGCCACGCCCCCCGGTCTGGCCGTCGCGGTAGATGTTGGCAGCCACCAGGGCGAGGTAACCGCCGCCAAGTCCGGCCAGACCCCCCGAGACCAGCACGGCGATGAACTTGTACTTGTAGACGTTGACGCCCAGCGTCTCCGCCGCGACGGGGCTCTCACCGCACGACCGCAGCCGCAGCCCGAAGGTCGTGCGCCACAGGACCCACCAGGTCAGGGTGACCATCGCCAGTGCGATCAGAGTCACGACGGACAGGTTCGTCACCAGGGCGCGCACGATTGCCGCCAGGTCAGAGACGAAGAAGATCTGCTTGCCCTCGAGGGTCCCGAGCCCCGACGAGACGCCGGGAACGCTGAAGCTGGGCAGGTCGCCCAGGGAAGGCGACTGGGTCGGCCCACCGCCGGGACTCCCCGTGAAGGTCCGGGCCGCGAGGTACTTCGCCGCGCCGGCGCCGATGATGTTCATGGCCACGCCCGAGACGATCTGGTCGACCCCGAAGACGACAGTGGCCAACGCGTGGATCGCACCGCCAACCATGCCGCAGAACATGGCGCCGAGCAGGCCCGCCCAGGGACCGTAGTGCCAGCCGAAGAACCCAGCACCCCACGTGCCCAGGATCATCATCCCCTCGAGCCCGATGTTGACCACACCCGCGCGCTCGCTCCACAGACCGCCCAGGCCCGCCATGCCGATCGGCACCGCGAGCCCGATCGCAGCGGCCAGTGCTCCCGAGGAGGCGAGGTCGTTGGCGCCCGTCACCACGCGCAGGACCGCGATCAGGAACACGGCGACCACCGCGATCAGGGCGAGGACTGCGGGACTCAGACGAGGCTTGCGCACGGCGCCTGTCACGACCTTGGCACCAGCCTTCAGACCCGAGGTGCTCATGTCGTGGCTCCCTGGGGTGTCGATGGGCCAGGTTGGTCCGAAAGCGCTCTGGCCACGGTGCGCTGCTCCATCCGCAGGCCCGCCCGACGGACGACCTCATAGGCGATGACCACGGCAAGGAGAATGACGCCCTGGATGATGAAGACGAGCTCCGAGCTCACTCCCGCGTTGATCTGCAGACCATTGCTCTGCTGCTCGAGGTAGGACCACAGCAGGGCGCCGAACGCGATGCCCACGGGGTGGTTGCGCCCCAGCAGCGCGATGGCGATGCCGGCGAAGCCCAGGCCCGGCTGGAAGGTGGTGCCGTAGCTGAAGTCCTGGCCGAACAGCAGGGGCATGCCGACCAGGCCAGCGCCCGCCCCTGACAACAGCATCGCGGTCAGGACCATGCGCTTGACATCGACGCCGCTGGCCACGGCGGCCGTCTCGGATCGACCAGTGGCCCGGAGGTCGTACCCGAAACGGGTCTTGTTCAGGACCACCCAGTAGGCGATACCGACCAGTGCGGCCAGCAGGATGAAGCCATAGATCTTGTTCGGCGTCCCTGGGACCAGGGCGAAGCCGGGCACCCGGGAGGACTCGGGGATGGCCCTGGTATTGGACACGTTGCTGCCCGCTGTCGAGTCCGCGACCCTGAACAGAAGGAAGGACACCAGACCGGTGGCGATCGCGTTGAGCATGATCGTGGAGATCACCTCGGAGACGCCTCGGGTGACCTTGAGCCAACCCGCGATCCCTGCCCACAGCGCGCCGACCAGCACGGCGATCAGCACCGAGACGGTGATGTTGAGCCAGCCCGGCAGCCAGCCCTGACCGGCGAAGACCGCCGCGGCAAAGGCGGCGATGCGGTATTG
>JANOHS010000588.1:0-2481 GCA_031406655.1 Micrococcales bacterium | reverse complement strand
CCCCCCCCCCCTCCCGTCGGCCACCCCGGGGCGCGCCCCGGCCCCGCCCGCCCGCGCCCGCGCGCGCGCCCAAACCCCCCCCGGCCCCGCCCGCCCCCGCCCGCCCGGCCGATCGAGTCGCCCTTCCAGAACGGCAGCTTGCCGGGCTGACCGGGCGCCGGGGTGACCAGCACCCTGTCGTGGGTGATGTCCTCGATCCGCCACGACGAGGTGCCGAGGGTGAACACGTCGCCGACCCGCGACTCGTAGACCATCTCCTCATCGAGCTCGCCCACGCGCCGCCCCGTTCCCTCACCTGAGGCGAGGAACACGGCATACAGCCCCCGGTCGGGAATGGTGCCCCCGCTGGTGACCGCGAGCCGCTGGGCGCCCGGCCGTCCGGTGAGGGTGCCGGTCACGCGGTCCCAGACGAGGCGCGGTCGCAGCTCGGCGAACTCATCGCTGGGATAGCGCCCGGACAGCATGTCGAGCACCGACTCGAGGATCGAACGGGGAAGTGCGGCGAAGGGAGCAGCCTTGTGCACCAACACTTCCAGGTCATCGACTGCCCAGTCGTCCATCGCGCACATGGCCACGACCTGCTGGGCAAGGACGTCGACCGGGTTGCTGGGAACTCGCAGGGACTCGATGGCACCGAGGCGCATCCGGTCGACCACGACGGCGGTCTGGACCAGGTCGCCACGGAACTTGGGGAAGACCACTCCACGGGACACGGCGCCCACCTGGTGACCTGCGCGCCCGACCCGTTGCAGCCCGCTGGCGACGCTGGGCGGCGACTCCACCTGGATGACGAGGTCGATCGCGCCCATGTCGATGCCGAGCTCGAGGGAGCTGGTGGCCACGACCGCGGGCAGGCGACCGGCCTTGAGCTCGTCCTCGATCAGGGCCCGCTGCTCCTTGCTGACCGATCCGTGGTGTGCGCGGGCGAGCACTCCGGCCGCGCCCCTTGAGGTGCCCGCCTGTGCCATGAGCTGCGCGGGAGTATTCCGGGTGCTCACCTCCACGGAGACCGTCGCCTGCGGATCGGCTTCAGTGGCAAGGGACTCGAGCTCGAGGCGTTCCTCCCAGATCTCGTTGAGCCGAGCGGTCAGGCGCTCGGCCAGACGGCGGGAGTTGGCGAACACCAAGGTCGAGCGATGTTGTGCGATCAGGTCGACGATGCGTTCCTCGACGTGCGGCCAGATCGACGCGCGGCGCTGGACGCCCCCGGCAACGCCGTCCAGGTCACCGGTCAGCTCGCCGAGCGAGGACATGTCAGGGATGGGGACGACCACTTGGAGGTCCCACTGCTTGTTCGAGGGCGGCTGGACGACGGTGACCGGTCGACCCCCCGCCAGGAAGCGTGAGACGTCCTCGACCGGCCGCACCGTCGCCGAGAGGCCAACACGCTGAGCAGGATTGTCCAGCAACGCATCGAGGCGCTCGAGACTCAGCATCAGGTGTGCGCCGCGCTTGGTTCCGGCGACCGCGTGCACCTCGTCGAGGATGACCGTCTCGATGCCGACGAGGGACTCGCGCGCCTTGGAGGTGAGGATCAGGAAGAGGGACTCGGGGGTGGTGATCAGGACGTCGGCCGGACGGCGGGCGAACAGCCTGCGGTCAGCGGCCGAGGTGTCTCCCGACCGGACCGCGACGCTCACGTCGGGCTTTGCGAGACCGAGCCGGGTGGCAGCGTGGCCGATGCCGACCAGGGGAGAACGCAGGTTTCGTTCGACGTCGACGGCAAGGGCCTTCATCGGCGAGATGTAGAGGACTCGGCACCGGCGAAGCGGCTCCGATGGCGGGGCAGCGGAGGCCAGACGGTCCAGCGCCCAGAGGAAGGCCGAGAGCGTCTTGCCCGAGCCGGTGGGGGCCACGACGAGGGTGTGGTCGCCGGAGCTGATGGCGTCCCAGGCGCCGACCTGGGCGGGTGTGGGCGCGGCGAAGCTCCCACTGAACCAGTCCCGGGTCGCGGGGGAGAACCGGTCGAGGACGTTGGCAGCTCCCGTCATCTGCCAAGCCTGCCACCCAGCACGGACAACGCAAACGATCCGGATGCCACGGTCCGCGTGGGAAGCGGCGCGGTGAGCGGCGCGGCATACCCCTGCCTGTTCTTCTGCAGGTCGGGAAGCGGGTGTGCCCGCAGCATTTTCCGCGTAATGTGCCGAACGGTGGTCCTGACGCTCGGGGAGGATTCTGGTGGCACTCGCACACAAGCTGGTGGGCAATGCGATGCAGATGGCGGTGTGCCAGCTCGCGGAGGGCCAGACCGTCTACTGCGAGGCGGGCAAGTTCTTGTGGAAGACGGACAACGTCTCGGTGGAGACCCGGCTGACCAAGCCGCAGGGCAACCAGCAGGGCGCGCCCTCGGTCGCCGGAAGCCTGTTCCAGAAGGCCCTCGACGTGGGGAAACGCGTCCTCGCCGGGGAGAGCCTGGCCTTCCAGTACTACCGGGCCAACGGCGCCAGCGGTCTGGTCACCTTCGCCGGGGTCCTGCCGGGG
>JANOHS010000079.1:0-5386 GCA_031406655.1 Micrococcales bacterium | reverse complement strand
ACGAGCATTCGCAGCACGCCGTAGTAGAAGGCCGCGTTGGCCATCGTGTCGATGATCGTCGGCCCGGCCGGCAGGACGCGGTTCTCCACCCGAAGGTGCGGTCTGCCATCGGCGATGTCATAGATCGGACGGTTCCAGCGGTAGACCGTCCCGTTGTGGAGTCGTAGCTCCGACAGACGGGGCGCATGTCCGGCCTTGAGGGTTGCCACCGGGTCTTCGTCGGTGATCTCGGGCAGCAACGCCGGGAAGTAGCGGACGTTCTCCTCGAACAGGTCGAAGACCGAGGTGATCCAGCGCTCCCCGAAGAACACCCGGGGACGCACGCCCTGGTTCTTCAGCTCGATCGGGCGGGTGTCCGTGGCCTGGTTGAAGAGCTCGATGCGAGTCTCGTGCCAGAGCTGCTTGCCGCAGAAGTACGGTGAGTTGGCGCCGACGGCGAGCTGGAGGCCGGAGAGCGCTTGAGCGCCGTTCCAGTACCCGGCGAAGTCGTGGGGCGCAACCTGCAGGTGCAGCTGGACAGAGGTGCAGGCCGACTCGGGAACGATCGAGTCGGCATACATGGCAAGGCGTTCACCGCTGATGCCCTCGATGTCGATGAACATGTCCTCCCCGCGCGCGCTGACCATCGCCTCGTTCAGGGCGGCGTACCGGAGCTTGTCGCTCATCCACTGGGCATGGAGGTGTTCGGGCATGACCGTGGGCAGTATGCCGATCGCGACGGTGTGAGCGCCGGTCTCGTTGGACAGCGCCTCGGCCCGGTTCAGGCTCCGGCGGAGGTCGCTCTCGAGCTCGATGGCGGCATCACCGGGCAACGACCTCGGGTCGACGTTGAGCTCGATGTTGTACTGCCCGATCTCGGTCTGGAACGCCGGGTCGGCGATGCGCTCCAGGACCTCGGAGTTGGTCATCCGCGGCTGGTAGTCCTTGTCCACGAGGTTGAGCTCGATCTCCAGGCCGATCAGCGGGCGTTCGTAGTCGAAGATGCTCTGGCCCAGCATCTGCTCGAAGACGTCAAGGTCCAGGCGCACCTTCTTGCGATAGCGCTGGCGGTCCTCACGCGTGTATGCCGCGGCGGCAACCTCGTCACCCATGCCGACCTCCTCCGTCGGGCGTACTGCGACCCAACCACACGGTCAGCCCGATCGCCATGCGAACCGACAGTTCCTTTTTCGGGGCACGCCCGGCGAAATCCGAGGTCCTGTCACAGGCCGGCCCTAGCCTTCGGATGTGCGGCTGATCCATACCTCCGACTGGCACCTGGGACGGTCCTTCCACCGGGTGGGACTGCTCGATGCCCAGGCGCGTTACCTCGACCATCTGGTCGAGGTCGTCAGCGCCGAGGGTGTCGACGCCGTGCTCGTGTCTGGCGACGTCTACGACCGGGCACTGCCCTCCCCCGACACCGTGGAGCTTCTCTCTGACGCCGTCACCCGGCTGATCGACGCGGGCGCCGCTGTCGTCCTCTCCAGCGGCAACCATGACTCGGCGATCCGCCTCGGTTTCGCCTCGGACCTGCTTGCCCGGGCCGGGCTCCACATCCGAACCAGCCCGGACTCGGTCGGTCGGCCCGTTGTGGTCAAGGGCACCGCCATCTATCCCCTGCCCTACCTCGAGCCGTCGGTGGCTGCCGACCGGCTCGGCGCGGACGAACGCACGCATGCGTCCGTCCTGAGGGCAGCTATGGACCGCGTGCGCACCGACGCACGGTCTCGACCCGGTCCCACAGTGGTGATGGCTCACGCGTTCGTCACCGGCGGGGCGACCAGTGCGTCCGAACGGGACATCAGCGTCGGCGGGGTGAGCGCCGTCCACCCTGAGGTGTTCGTTGATGCGGACTACGTTGCGCTGGGGCACCTGCACGGCCCCCAGCGCATCTCGGGGAGCGTCCGTTACTCCGGCTCGCCGATCGCCTTGTCATTCAGCGAGGCCGACCAGCACAAGAGCTCTGTGCTGGTGGATGTCACGGGCAGCGCCCTGGACACGGGGCTCATCCCGGCGCCGGTGACCAAGCCGCTGGCCATCCTGTGTGGCGACCTCGAGGACCTCCTGCACGATCCCAGGCATCGTGACGCCGAGTCGGCCTTCTGCCAGGTCACCCTGACCGACCGGGTGAGGCCGATGGGCGCCATGGAGCGGCTGCGACGACGGTTCCCCGACACGCTGGTTCTCGCCTTCGAACCGGTCGGCGCACAGGTGGTTCCACGGACGAGCGCAGCCTCGATCCGCCAGCGTGGCGACCTTGACCTGTGTTGTGACTTCCTCACCCACGTTCGTGCGGGCAACGTCGCCTCAGATCGGGAGCAGGCATTGCTGGCGACTGCCGTCGAGCGGTCCAGAGTGGCCCGGGGCGAGCGCGAGGACGGGGCGGGTGCCACCGGTCGGCTCGTCACCCACGACAGGACGGGGGCGGCATGAGGCTGCATCGTCTGGCGATCACAGGTTTTGGCCCCTTTGCGGGTTCCGAGGTGATCGATCTGGACGCCCTCGCCTCCTCCGGCCTGTTCCTCATCCACGGCCCCACGGGCGCCGGAAAGACGAGCATCCTTGATGCCATCTGCTTCGCCCTCTATGCCGCGGTCCCCGGAGCCCGCGCCGGTGCCCGTGCAGGCCTGCGAAGCGACCATGCGGCGCAGGGAGTCATTCCCGAGGTGACCCTGGAGTTCACGGCCTCCGGACGCCGCCTGCGGGTGACCCGGTCGCCCGAGTTCTCCAGACCCAAGAAGCGCGGCACCGGTGAGACCACTGTCCCCGCAAGGGTCGTCCTGGAGGAGCTGGTGGGATCCGGCTGGGTGGATCGTGGCACGCGCAACGACGAGGTCGCGCTGGTGCTCAAGGACATCCTGGGAATGGGTCTGGAGCAGTTCATCAAGGTTGTCCTCCTCCCCCAGGGCGACTTCGCGGCCTTTCTGCGAGCCAGTCCCGAGGAGCGCCGCTCGGTACTGGAGAAGCTGTTCGACACCCAGCGGTTCACCGATGTCGAGAACTGGCTCGCGGAGCGTCGGCGCCAGACTGCCACCGCTGTCGGCACCGCCCGCAGCACGCTGTCGACCGGCCTGCTGCGGGTGGACGACGTACTGACGCGTCTGGACCAGGGCGACGACATCATCGCTCCGGCCTGGACGGAGGTGCCCCAGAGCAAGGTCGACGCCCAACTCAGCGAGCTGGTGGCGGCGGTCGACTCGCGGGCAAGCACCGCTCTGGCCGGTGTCGAGGTCGCCCGGGCCTGTGTCCTCCAGACCGAGTCCGCGGTCCACGACGGCACCGTGGTCGTGCGACATCAGCAGACCGCGGCGCAGGCCAGGGGTCGCCTTGCCGCCCTGGGCGAACAGCGTGGGGTCTACCAGGACGCCTTGCGTGTGGTTGACCTCGCCGAGCGCGCCGGCGGCGTCAGCGGCTTCGTGTCGGCCGTCGAGAGCGCCAACCTGACGCGCGAGGCCGTTCGGACCAAGGTTGCCGGCCTGCGCGGCCCGCTCGCGATGGTCATTGACCAGGAGGCTGACGCAGAGCTCGTGCTCTCACTGATCAACCAGGTGGAGGGCCACAGGGACGCGTTGCAGCAGGTCGTGGCCCAGGCCGCAAATGCAGACAGCCTGGCCACAGAGGCGGCTCGGCACGGTCGTGCAGCCCTCGCCGATGCAACGGCAGGCGTGGCACTCACCCAGCAGCAGACTGACCTCGAGACGCGCCGCGCTGCTGCCGAGCAGTCCAGAGACGCAGGGCGCGCTGCACTTGCCCAGATTCCTGCGCTCGAGGCGCGGAACAAGAGCCTGTCGAGGACCCAGCAGCTGCTCGGCGAACAGGACCGCTCGACCACCGACCTCGAAACCCTTGCGCGGCAGGCTGACTCGGCGGACAGGCTGTGGTTGGACACGCGGGAACGCCATGTGGACCTTCGCGAGCGGAGGCTGGCCGGGATGGCTGCCGAGCTGGCCAGCGGTCTGGACGCCGGGGGGCCATGCCCGGTGTGCGGATCCTGCGTCCACCCGGCGCCGGCGACGACGTCGGACGTCGTCGGTCCGCAGGACCTTCTTTCGGCGGAGGCCGACCAGACACGTGCCGCCGAGGCACTCAGCCTCGTCCGGTCCACGGTCTCCGCCCAGCTGGCCCGCCGGGACGCCAGAGCTGTGGAGCTCGCCGCCGAAGGGCCCGTCCCGGACGCCGCCGACGTTGCCGGTGCTCTCGTGGCAGGCACTGCCGCGGTCGCCGACGCCCGGAAGGCGGCCTCGGAGCTGCCCGGGGCTCAGGAACAGCTCGTGGGCCTTGCCCTTGAGCTGGACCGGCTGCGCGGGCTCCTCGAGGCGACGAGCGCCGCCAAGGCTTCGTCGATGGCACTGGCGACCTCGATCGATGCCCAGTCCCGGTTCGCCTACGCCGAGGTGGCGGCTCTGCTCGCCAGCCATGGTGAGACCTGCCCCTGCCTGGGCGTCGACCGCGACACCACCAAGGGCGCTGAGCTCTCCGAGGTCGCCGAGGTGACCTCGCGGCATACCCGGACACTGGCTGGGCTCAGGTCCCTGGCCACGGGGCTCCACGAGCTGGCCACGCACGAGGCCAACACGGCCGACGCCGTCCTCAGACTGTCAACAGCCGTGCAGCATCAAGGTTTCGAGACCATGGAGCAGGCCAAGGCTGCCATGCTCCCCGCTGCGAGGGTTGCCGAGCTCACCGCGTTCCTGCGGGCGGCCGAGCAGGAACGAGCGCAGGCAACAGCGCTGCTGGCGCAGCCGGACGTCACGGCCGCGCTGGAGCGCCCAGCCCCTGACGTGGAGGCTTTGGCACAGGCACACCGGCAGGCTGAGGCACTGCTGACCGACGCCAGCCGGCAACACACCCTTTCGGAGCAGGCGCAGCGAGACCTGCGTGGCCTCTCCACCACGGTCCGACAGGCCCTGGCCGACCTTGGCCCGGCAGAGGTGGAGGCGTCGCTGGTCCACGAGCTGGCCGACTGCGTGGCCGGCAACAGCATTGACAACGCACTCCGGATGCGGCTCTCCTCCTACGTCCTGGCCGCCCGCCTGGCCGAGATCGCGACCCTCGCCAACGAACGCCTCGGGACCATGAGTGATGGCCGCTACACCCTGGAGTACACCGACGCCCGCGCAGCCAAGGGGGCCCGCAGCGGACTCGGTCTGGTGGTCCGGGACGCCTGGACCGGGCGGTGCCGCGAGACGTCATCGCTGTCAGGGGGTGAGGCGTTCATGGCCTCCCTGGCGCTGGCACTCGGCCTGGGCGACGCGGTGCGAGCGGAGGCCGGAGGCCTTGACCTCAAGACGCTGTTCGTCGACGAAGGCTTCGGCTCTCTGGATGAGGACAGCCTCGAACAGGTGATGGCCGTGCTCGACACGCTTCGCGAGGGCGGCCGGGCCGTCGGCATCGTCAGTCACGT
>JANOHS010000072.1:0-2504 GCA_031406655.1 Micrococcales bacterium | reverse complement strand
CCGAAGCTGCCGTCGTAGTAGTTGGTGCGCTCCATGTCCGACGGGTAGCCGTCAGGGCGCATACCGATGGCATCCACGCCCCACTCGCTGTAGCCGCCACCGGGGTTGCTGGCCGGTGAGAAGCCCCAGTAGCCGTACTTGGCGTCTTCCAGACCGTGCTCGCGCTGGGCACGAACCGTGAGGGCGTGGTTGATGCCCCACGATCGTGGCGCCCAGCTGGCCTCTGGCACGAACAGGTCGGGCATGAGTGCCTCGAACATGTCGCCGCCCCAGCTCGGCACGATGTGCATGCCACGGTAGGTGTAGGCGCCCTCGAAGATGTCGATGCCCATGTAGGTGCGCTGCACACCGACCGGCTTCTGCTCCTGCCAGTCCCAGTTGTCGGGGAACGTCCGCATCGTGGCGAAGTAGGCCTCCGGCGGGATCTGGTCGTGAGCGATGCCGATGTACGTCGCGATCCGCGGTTCGGAGTTGAGGATGTCGTAGTGGTTGTTGGTGTAGTAGACGTCCGGTCCGATGCCGAGGTAGTTGCCCTTGGTGAAGCCGCCATCTGGCTGGGCGTCCCAGAAGCCTCCGCGCAGAAGGCCGCCGATGCCCGGGCGGGCGTCCTTGTTGAAGTACATACCGAAGTCCATCGCGCCGAGCAACGAGTTCGCCAGCCCGGAGACCTTCGTCTCCGCGTTGCGAACAACCATGAGCGCCGCGGCGAACCAGCCGTTGTCCACGCTGGAGAGGAAGGGGTAGACCTTGCTGCCGTTCTCGGGCCAGACGGTGACCACCTGACCGTTGGCCTCGTCATACCAGTTGTAGAACATGCCACTCGGCTCGTGGTGCTTCAGCGTCTTCAAGGTGGTCAGCGTCTGGGTCAGCCGCTGGAGGCACTCCGCCGCACTGATGATGCCGAGCTCTCGGGCGACGACGGTGCTCCACAGGTAACCACCGATGTTGGTCGGCGAGGTGTACCCGCTTCGCGTCGGCGAGCTGAGCGGTCCGCTGATGTTGTCGGCCGGCAACCCGGACCGTGGATCGGTCATGGCAACCATCGAGGCCCAGGTGTCACGGGCCCAACGCTGGATCGTGGCGAGGTCCACCCCGCCTCCTCCGGTCGGACGAGATGCGGGCAGCGGTGAGGTAGCGGCGCTCGCCGGGTTGGCACGTGCGGTGGCCATGCCGATAGCGGCAGCCGCCACACCTCCGGCGAACAGCTGGCGGCGGGTGGCGATGAACGGGCTGCGGGTGCGGGCGATGTCGGTCATGGTGCGATTCCCTTGTGTCAATGGTCTTACTTGATGCCGGTTGTGGCGATGCCCTCGATGAACCGGCGTTGAAGGATGAGGAAGACGATCACGATGGGCAGGACGACAACGGTCGCCCCGGCCAGCAGGAGACCGTAGTTGGTCTCGTTCTGGCCGGTGGAGAACAGCGCCAGGGCAACCGGCAGCGTGTAGTAGTCCTGGGTCTGGGCGACCACGAGCGGCCACAGGAAGCTGTTCCAGCTGCTGAGGAACGTGAGGATCCCGAGTGTGCCCAGAGCCGGCCCGCACAGCGGCAGGATGATCTGGCGGAAGATGCGCAGCTCTCCGGCCCCGTCGATCCGGCCAGCGTCGAGCAGGTCATCCGGGAGCTGCATGATGAACTGACGCATGAGGAAGACTCCGAACGGGGTCACCAGGAACGGTAGGATCAGCCCCGGATAAGAGTCGACCAGGCCCATGTTGGCGACGAGGACGAACAACGGGACGAAGGTCACCATGCCCGGGAGCAGCAGGGTTCCCATGACGAGGCCGAAGACCAGCTTCTTGCCGCCGAAGTCCAGCTTTGCCAGGGCGTAGCCGACCATCGAGCAGAAGATGACGTTGCCGGTGGTGACGACGGCGGCCACGACGGTCGAGTTGAAGAAGTAGGTCAGGAACTTCGCCTTGTCGAACAGTGCGCGGTAGTTGTCGAGCGTGCCGGTCTGCGGCCACCACGTCGGAGGCACCTGGCGCAGCTCGCCTTCACCCTTGAAGCTGCCAAGGATCATCCAGACGAAGGGCGTGACGACCAAGATGAACCCGATCGTCAGCACGGCATAGAGCCACCCCTGGGAGGCTCGGGATCGTTGGGCATTCAACGTAACTCGCCTCTCAGTCGGTGTTGGAGCGAAGGAAGCGGAACTGGACAGCTGTCAGCGCGACGATGATCACGAACAGCACGTATCCCATCGACGCGGCGAACCCGTAGTTGCCGAAGCTGAACTGCTTGAACGTGTACATCGACATCGAGAGCGTGGAGTCCAGCGGGCCACCCTGGGTCATGACGAAAGGCTCCTCGAAGAACTGCAGGTAGCCGATGCCGGTCGTGACCGAGACGAAGAGCATCGTCGGTCGCAACATCGGCAGCGTGATGTGGCGGAACCGTTGCCACGCCGACGCTCCGTCGATGGACGCCGCCTCGTGCAGCATCACAGGCACGGACTGCAACCCGGCGAGAAAGATGATCATCGCCGTGCCGAAGTTGCGCCA
>JANOHS010000057.1:0-3823 GCA_031406655.1 Micrococcales bacterium | reverse complement strand
ACCGACGAAGGACGCACCTGGGTGCCGGTGGCCTCGGCGCCGCCGTTGTTCCTTGCCTCCTGGGCTGACCCGAAGACCGTCGTCGGAGTCACCACCGAGGGCGGTATCGCGGTCAGCGAGGACGCCGGCAGCTCCTGGACGATCGGGGCTGCGAAGCTGACGAGCGCCCAGGCGGTATGCGCGGGCCGCGACAAGGCGGGCATCCTGGAGATCCTCGTGGTCACCGATACCGGCCTTCTGCAGTCACTTGACAGCGGAGCCACTCTCACCGACCTGAAGAGCTGAGGGAAGTGGACATTACCTTGATGTACTTCGAGGGATGCCCCGGCTGGCAGAACGCAGAGGGGAACCTGCAAACCGCCCTCGACGCTCTCGGCCTGCCCGACGTCCCCATCACCCGACGGCCCGTCGAGACGGTGGAGGAGGCCGAGCAGGCCGGGTTCATCGGTTCGCCGACCGTTCTCATCGATGGGCGCGACCCGTTCACCGAGCCCGGTCGCAAACCCGGGCTCTCCTGCCGGCTCTACCGCTCGGAGCAGGGACTGGCCAACGCCCCCAGCGTCGAGCAGCTGATCGCTGCCCTGGGTTGACCAGCGGCTTGCTCCGGGTGTCCGGCTGCGGCATGCATCAGCTCGGGATATGACGCCAGGACATGACGGGGTCCTGTTGGTTTCATGAGCAGTCGGTAAACCGCGGTTTCCACCGTGTTGTCTGTCACTACGATCGTGAAGTCGGAGGACTCTACCCCTGAGGGGACTGGCCGGACGTGGCGTCGGATGGGCAGCGCGATGCGGACCTGACTTCGACGCGCCCGATCCGTGCGCTTGCACCACTCATGCGTGTGCTGCTGGTGGCCGGCGCCGTCTTCGTCATCGGAGCCGGGACGCAGCTGTACCTGTTGAGCACGGCCACGGATCGGTACTTCGCCTGGACCATCGCCGACCCGTTGACCGCATCGACCATCGGTGCCTTCTACCTCAGCGCCTTCGTCGTCGCTGTGCTCTCAGCGGCCCGGCGTGACTGGTGTCGTGCACGCGTCGGGGTCCCGGGGGTCACCCTGTTCGTCTGGCTCACGCTGTTCGCCTCGGTCGCTCACCTCAACGCGTTCCACCTGGGCTCCGTCGACCTCATCCCGCGGCTGGCCGCGATCTCCTGGTTCGTGATCTACCTGCTCGACCCTCCGCTGCTGCTGATCGCCCTGTGGCTCCAGCTGCGGGTGCCGGGTGGCGACTCCCCCGGCCGCGCAGCCGTATCGACGTGGTACCGCACAGCTTGCGCGGTCCTGGCGGTGCCTTTCTTCCTCATTGGCGCCTATCTGTACGTCAGTCCGGTATCGGCCGGAAAGGGCTGGGCGTGGCCGCTCACACCCTTGGCCGCTCAGGCCTTCGCGGCCTGGTGCGTTGCCACCGCAGGACTGCTGGCCATGGCTGCGCGTGAAGCCGACTGGGACAGGATCCTTCCGGCCAGCGCCGGGCTGCTCCTGTTCTCAGCACTCCAGCTGGTGGCGATGGCGCGATACGCCCACACCCCGCAAGGACCTTTGGCGCTGCTGTGGCTGTTGCTCACGATCGCAGCGGGAGCTCTGGGAGCGTATGCCGCGGCAAAGGTCGTGCGCCCGCCGGTTCAGCGCCGCGGCATCGGCGTCTGAACGCCCTCAACGGCAACGGTCCGACCGCGCCCGAGGCACCTGCCCGGACCGCAGTGGCCATTACGCTTGCTGACGTGATCGGGTCTGTGCGTCTCGAGCCATCGACGTGGAGCTGAGGTCGTGAGCCCCCGCGAGCTCGACGCCGGGGTGGTCCAGGCCCGCCTCACCCTCATCCGCGGACTGCTCGACGATCTGCACTCGGTGGGGGACGTCACCGTGGACCTTCTCCGCAGGGACCGGATGCTTCGGCGCGGGGTCGAACGCACACTGGGTCAGCTGGTCGAGCTGGCGGTCTCGGTCAACGGACAGGTCGGCGCCACGCTGTCGGACAGGGCCCCAGCGGACTACCGCACGTCCTTCGCGCTCGCCGGGGAGGCTGGGGCCCTCGAACACGAGCTGGTCACCCGGTTACAGGCGTCCGTGGGACTGCGTGAAGACCCCACCCACGAGTACGTTGACCTCGATCCCGAGATCGTCGCCGCGGCCGTGACCTCGGTAGGTCAGGACTACGCGGAGTATGTCGAGCAGATGGTCCGCTGGATCACCAGCCGTCCAGCCTGACGCCACATCATCCGCACCCTGCTCAGCCGTTGGCACAGAACCCAAGAGGAGCAGAAATGATCATCGACCGCACCACGCTGACCGGGATCCATGCCCGCGAGCAGCGGGACTTCGTTGCCCGGCACCCGAGATCCGCGGCGGCCTACGACCACGCCGACCACCTGTTCGGCCGGGTGCCGATGACCTGGATGAACAAGAAGGCGGGGGGCTTCCCGGTCTACCTCGACCGGGCCCGGGGCAACCGGGTCTGGGACGTCGACGGGTTCGAGTACGTCGACTTCGCGCTGGGGGACACCGGCGCCATGGCGGGGCACTCACCCGTGGCAACGGTGGCCGCCATACAACATCGCATGGGCGCGATGGGTGGCATCACCACGATGCTGCCGACCGAGGACGCCGAGTGGGTAGGGGCGGAGCTCACCCGCCGCTTCGGGCTCGAGCGCTGGAGCTTCTCCCTGACCGCCACCGATGCCAACCGCTGGGCCATCCGGCTGGTGCGGGCGCTCACCGGTCGCCCGAAGATCCTGTTCAACAGTTACTGCTACCACGGCAGCGTCGACGAGTCGCTGATCGTGGTCGGCCCGGGCGGTGAGGGCATGAGCCGGCCCGGCAACGTCGGCGGGCCGGTCGACGTCACTCTCACCTCGCGGGTCGCCGAGTTCAACGACCTCGAGGGTCTGGAAGCCCAGCTCGCCCATGGCGATGTCGCGGCGGTTCTGATGGAACCGGCGCTGACCAACATCGGGATCGTCCTGCCCGAGCCCGGATATCTCCAGGGCGTCCGTGAGCTGACCCGCCGGTATGGCGTTCTGCTCATCAACGACGAGACGCACACCTTTTCAGCGGGACCGGGCGGGGCCACCGGGGCCTGGGGACTGGAGCCGGACATCCTGGTCATCGGCAAGTCGATCGCCGGCGGGATCCCGATGGGTGCCTACGGGCTCAGCGCCGAGTTCGCCGATCGCGCGCTGGCCCGAACCGACCTGGACCTGGTCGACATGGGGGGTGTTGGCGGGACCCTGGCCGGCAACCCGCTGTCGGTCGCTGCCACGAGGGCGACCCTCGAGCACGTCCTCACCGACGGCGCCTTCGCCCAGATGATCGACACCGCAACGTATTTCACGGGCGGCGTTCAGTCCGTGATCGACCGGTACTCCCTGCCGTGGTCACTGAGCCAGCTTGGCGCGCGTGCGGAATACCGCTTTGCCGACCCGGCCCCCCGCAACGGCACCGAGTCGGCGGCCAGCGCCGACGGCGAGCTCGAGGACCTCATCCACCTCTACCTGTTGAACCGCGGCATCATGCTCACGCCGTTCCACAACATGGCGCTGATGTCGCCCGTGACCACCTCCTCGGACGTCGACCTGCACCATGAGGCGTTCGGGTCGCTGATCGCCGAGCTGGCCGGTGGATGAGCCTCGAGCTGAGCGCTGAACCGGGCGGTTCGGCGCGCCCGCGCCGGCTGCCCCATCCGGCCAGGGTGGCAGTTTGCGGAGGTCGCTGTCGCTATCACGGGCCCGGGAGGGGGATAATAGGGGTATGGCCTCATCCGCGCCCAGGCGGCGCCTGCCCGCAAGTCCCTTCAATGCAGCCCGCGATGCGATCCCACCGGAC
>JANOHS010000035.1:0-2644 GCA_031406655.1 Micrococcales bacterium | reverse complement strand
GGTTGACGAAGACGGGCCCGGCGAGGTTCTCCGAGAGGGCCACGCCCGCCTCCGCAGCCGCGTCGCGGGCGTCTTCCAGGACGCCCTCGGAGGTCGAGTAGACCCCCACGGTCATGGCGCCGTGCTCCCTGGTCGTGTCACGCATGCGCTGCAGCGACTGGGCGGTGGAGTCGGTCGCGATCAGGAACGTGACCGGGCCAAAACACTCCTCGCTGTATGCCGCATCGTTGGCCACGTCGAGGGCGACCAGTCCCGGGGTGCGGACGACCGCGTCCGGGTATGACGGGTGGCTCACCTTGCGCGTGTTGAGCACCACGGTGCCGCCGAGGCGGGCAGCCAGTCCGGGCAGGTCGATCGCCCGGGAGCGCACGTCCTCGTTGACGATGGCGCCCAGGATCTCGACCGCTCTGGCGTCGTCGCCGGTGAGCTTGGTCAGCGCCCCGGCGAGCTTGGTGCCGAAGTCCTCGAAGGACACGTGGCCCTCGTCGGTCTCGACGCCGTCGCGGGGAACGTAGATGTTCTGTGGCGTCGTGCACATCTGGCCCGAGTAGAGCGAGAGCGAGAACGCGAGGTTGCCCAGCACGCCGCGCAGGTTGTCCGTCGAGTCCACGACGATCGAGTTGACCCCGGACTTCTCGGTGTAGACGAGCTTGCCCGACGCTGCGCCCTCACGCTCGAGCCAGCCACCGAACTCGGAGCCGCCCGTGTAGTCGATGATCGCGACCTCGGGGCGCCCGGCGAGGGTCCTGGCCAGGCCCTCCCCGTCGGACTCCGGCGCCATTTGCACCAGAGCCGGGCTGAACCCGTTGTCCTGCAACACCTTTCGTGCGGCCTCGACGCTGATGGCGAGTGGCAGAACCGCACGAGGGTGCGGCTTGACGATGACCGGGTTGCCGGTTGCCAGGGAGGCGAACAGGCCGGGGTAGCTGTTCCAGGTGGGGAAGGTGTTGCAGCCGATGACGAGCGCGATCCCGCGCGGGACGATGCGGTGGTCCTTGCGCATCCGGATGGGCGCATCCTTGGCGGGCTTCTCCCACACCACGGACCCGGGGATCCGCTCCTGCTCGACCAAGGCGGCGACGATCGACTCGAAGGCCCGGTCCTGGGCATGCGGTCCGGCCGCCTGGAAGGACATGACGAACGGCTGCCCGCTGGTGTGCATGACGGAGTTGGCTATCTCGAAGGACCGCTTGTTGATGGCGTCGACGATCTCGACACACACGGCCGCCCGGGCCAGCGCCCCGGCGTCACGCCAGCGGGGCATGGCAGCCTTCGCCGCGGCAATCGCCGCATCGAGGTCCAGCCGGGGATAGCGGACCCGTAGCACCGGGCCGTACGGCGACACCTCGCTCCCGGCGAAGGTGCCGTCCGTGGGCTGGTCACCCAGCGCGGAGAAGTTTGCGGCGAGGTGCGCCTCAAAGGCGGCCAGACCGTCCGGCGCCGCGGTCTCGCCGTAGACGCGAGGCGAGGGCGACTCGGGGTAGCGCGAGAAGTAGCTGCGCGCGGCGAGCGCCTCTCGCCCGTGCTGAAGCGCCTCGCGATGGGTCTCGACGAGGTTCGGCGTAGCGCGCCCTGACTTGGCCGGGTCGGTTTTCCTCATCGAATGATCCTATTCAAGGCATTTCGGACTGACCACACGTGGAGCCGCGGCCGTGGCCAGGGAACGACCGGCGACCGTGCTGGAGAGGGCATCAAGGACTCAGCTCCAGAACCGCCGGTCCCAGCGCTGGGTGCCGATGCGGGTGTCATCACCTCGCCCGGGATGGACCACCGTCTCCGAGGGCAGGGTGAACAGCCCCACCCGGACCGAGGCCATCATGGCCGAGCGCTCAGCCGCTGGAAGCCCCGACCCGCCCGTGCCGTTCTTCCCGAGCGTGGCACCGGTGAACACCGCTGACAACGAGGGTGCGTGCCAAGACAGCCCACCGGGGGTGATGCCGGGCGTGTGAATCGACTCCAGCCTGACTCCGCCCACATCGAGCACCAAGCCGTCCGGGACCGTGCGCCGGGGTCGACGTTCCGGCTCAGCCATCCGCCAGATGACGAGGTCATCCGTGTGAAGATACGTCACAGCCCCCGTGCGCTCTGCCAAAGTGATTGCGGTTGCTACGGATTCGGGCCAGAGGTTGGTCCAAAGGATCGCCTTCAGCTTGCGCAGGTCACACCGGCCCAGCAGATCCCCGATCGTCCCGGCCGGGTCGATCACCACGCACTCGTCATCGTTGCCCACGAACCAGACGTTGCGCTCACCGTCATGGGATCCCGCCCGCACCAGGTCCGCCCGTCCCAAGGCCGCCTCTCCCCGCCGTATCGTGCTCACGTTCCATGGGAACACACGATCGGGGCGCCCACAACGCGGACCCGCGGCGCGGCATACCGTGTGCGCATGCGAGTTCTTGTCACCGGTGGAGCCGGCTATATCGGCTCACACACCGTTATCCAGCTTGTAGACGCGGGACACGACGTCCTGATCGTCGACAGCTTCTCCAACGCCAAGCCGGCCGTGATCAACCGGCTCGAGGCGATCACCGGCGAGCACCTGCCCGTTCACGCCTTCGACCTGCGCGACGCCGAGAGGACCGAGCAGCTCTTTGCACTGGAGCAGATCGACGCGGTCATCCACTTCGCCGGGCACAAGGCGGTG
>JANOHS010000028.1:0-12775 GCA_031406655.1 Micrococcales bacterium | reverse complement strand
CCGTGTAGAGGGCGTAGGCGATGAGGACACCGAACGCGCCGACAAAGCCGACATAGAAGGGCGACTGGTGGTTCAGGGGTCGTCCGGCCGTACTGTAGTCGCGACCGCCAATCGGCTCCGACGCCTCTGCAGTGTGGGGGGACTCGTCCGTCAGGGGATCAGGCTCGAGCTGCTCGTCGGTCCCCGCGTCGTCGTCCCTCGCGACCGGAGCGTTGCTGGCGCGCAGGATCTCGCGCTGCCGTCGCCGGAAATCGGACCACCTCTTCAACATCAGGCGTCGCGGAAGCGGTTGATCGCGGGGAGGAACGCCTCCCGCTTCTCAGGGTCCGTCACGCCGAGACCGGCCCGCGGTGCAAGGGCGAGGACACCGACCTTGCCCTGGTGCAGGTTCCGGTGGACGTCGTATGCCGCCTGGCCGACCTCGTCCAGGCTGTACGTCCTGCTCAGCGTCGGGTGAATGAGCCCACGGTTGATCAGGTCGTTGGCCTCCCACGCCTCGCGGTAGTTGGCGAAGTGCGAGCCGACGATCCGCTTCAGGCTCATCCACAGATAGCGGTTGTCGTACTCGTGCATGAACCCTGAGGTCGAGGCGCAGGTGACGATGGTTCCGCCCCTGCGCGTGACGAAGACGCTGGCACCAAAGGTCTCGCGGCCCGGGTGCTCGAAGACGATGTCGGGGTCCTTGCCGCCGGTGAGCTGGCGGATCTTGGCCCCAAGGCGCTTCCACTCCTTCGGGTCCTGGGTCTTCTCGTCCTTCCAGAACCGGTAGCCCTCGCCGGTGCCATGGCTTCGGTCGATGACCAGCTCGGCGCCCATCCTGCGGCAGATCTCGGCCTTGTCAGGGCTGGAGACAACGCAGATCGGGGTGGCGCCGGACGCGAGCGCCATCTGAGTGGCGTACGACCCCAGCCCGCCGCTTGCTCCCCAGATCAGCACGACGTCGCCGAGCTTCATGCCCGCGCCGTTGCGCGAGACCAGCTGCCGGTATGCCGTGCTGTTCACGAGCCCGGGCGACGCCGCTTCTTCCCAGGTCAGGTGCTTGGCCTTGGGCATCAGCTGGTTGGTCTTGACCAGCGCGAGGTCGGCCAGTCCGCCGAAGTTGGTCTCGAAGCCCCAGATGCGCTGTTCAGGGTCAAGCATCGTGTCGTTGTGACCGTCGGCGTGCTCGAGCTCCACGGACAGGCAGTGCGCCACGACCTCGTCCCCTGGCTTCCAGGCGTTGACCCCGGGCCCCGTCCGAAGGACCACGCCGCACAGGTCGGAGCCGACCACGTGATACGGCAGGTCGTGCTTCTTGGTCAGCGGAGAGATCCGGCCGTACCGCTCGAGGAAGCCGAAGGTCGGCACGGGCTCGAAGATCGAGGTCCACACGGTGTTGTAGTTGATGGCACTGGCCATGACCGCCACGATCGCCTCGCCCGGGCCGAGCTCGGGGACGTCGACCTCCTCGACGTGCAGGCTCGTGCGTGGGTCCTTGTCGCGGCTCGCCATGCCGGCGAAAATGTCGACCTCGTCCTTGTGCACCGTGACCGCGCGGTATCTCGCCGGGACCTCGAGTGCGGCATAGGTTTCTGGCGATCGGTCGCCGGAGAGGATCGCATCGAGAATGTCCTGCATCGTGGTGCTCCTCGGAAACGGTCGGGGACTGCGGACCTGGCTCTGGGTTGTGACTACGTGCCGGTGTTCACCGCCACGGGCCGATCGTAGATCAGACAAGGCTGTGTGCGGTCAAACGTGCAGATGGCGCATTCTCCAGGTGGTCTTGTGCGTGAGCCGTCCGCTTCGGACGGGGTCGTGCACGTTTGGCGGCAGCCTGGACAAGCCCAGCCGTATGGCGGGTGGCTCAGTGGTCGGCTGAGGCGGCCGGCTCGACCAGCTCGACCAGGATCCCGCCGGCGTCCTTGGGGTGGATGAAGTTGACCCGGCTGTTGGCGGTGCCCCGGCGAGAGGTGTCGAACAGCAGGCGCAGCCCCCGCTCGCGCAGGGTCTGAGACACGGACTCCAGGTCTTCGACGCGGTAGGCCATCTGCTGGATGCCGGGACCCGAGCGATCCAGGAACTTGGCGATCGTCGACTGCGGCGTCAGCGGCGCGAGAAGCTGGATGCAGGAGCCGGACGAGCCCACCGCCATCATGGCCTCACGGACACCCTGCTCCTCATTGACCTCCTGGTGGGTGAGGGTCATCCCATACGTGTCGCGATAGAAGGAGATCGCTGCGTCGAGGTCGGTCACAGCCACCCCCACGTGGTCGATCGCGGTGAAGAGGTCTGCAGGCAGTTGGGTCATGTGCGCCAGCCTAGGAAGTCGGCACAGACTTGGACAAGTGGGCTCGGTGTGTCGATTGCCTCGGCAGCCGGCCCGGCCCCGCGGCTAGAGTGTCGGGCAAGGCCGGAGGAATCCGTAAGGCCCCGCCCGGCCCACCCCGTAGTCACGCTTCTCGCTGGAGGCAGCCATGAGTGAACGTCCCGTGTCCGTGATCGTCGCAGGAGCCCGCACCCCGCTGGGTCGCCTCCTTGGGTCCTTGAAGGACTTCTCCGGCGTAGACCTCGGTGGCATGGCCATCAAGGGTGCCCTGGACAAGGCTGGAGTGCGCGGCGACCAGGTGGACTACGTGATCATGGGCCAGGTGCTGACCGCCGGCGCCGGCCAGATCCCCGCGCGTCAGGCCGCGGTGAAGGCCGGCATCCCGATGACGGTTCCCGCTCTGAGCATCAACAAGGTGTGCCTTTCCGGCATCGACGCGATCGCTCTCGCCGACCAGCTGATCCGGGCGGGTGAGTTCGAGATCGTCGTGGCAGGCGGCCAGGAGTCGATGTCCAACGCCCCGCACCTGCTGGAGAAGAGCCGCCAGGGCTTCAAGTACGGCAATGTGACGATGCGCGATCACATGGACTACGACGGCCTCTGGGATGCGTTCACCAACCAGGGCATGGGGCTGCTCACCGAGGACGGCAACACCGGCGACGTGGCGTTCACCCGCGCGGAGCAGGACGAGTTCTCTGCTCGTAGCCACCAGCTGGCCGCCCGGGCCTGGAAGGACGGGCTGTTCGACGACGAGGTCGTCGCGGTGTCGATTCCCCAGCGCAAGGGCGACCCGATCGAGTTCAAGACCGATGAGGGCATCCGCGCGGACACCACCGTCGAGAGCCTGAGCAAGCTCCGCCCCGCGTTCAGCAAGGACGGCACCATCACGGCAGCCTCGGCGTCGCAGATCTCCGATGGAGCCGCCGCGGTCGTGGTGATGAGCAAGACCAAGGCGCAGGAGCTGGGCCTGACCTGGCTCGCCGAGATCGGAGCCCACGGCGTCGTCGCAGGCCCGGACTCCACGCTTCAGAGCCAGCCGGCCCAGGCCATCGCCAGAGCCTGCGAGAAGGAGGGCATCACGCCTGCCGACCTCGACCTGGTCGAGATCAACGAGGCCTTCGCAGCGGTGGGACTCGCGTCGACCAGGAAGCTCGGCATCGACGCCGCAAAGGTGAATGTCAATGGAGGCGCGATCGCCATGGGACACCCCATCGGCATGTCGGGCGCCCGGATCACGCTGCATCTCGCCCTGGAGCTCAAGCGACGTGGCGGCGGCGTGGGCGCCGCAGCGCTCTGCGGCGGCGGCGGTCAGGGCGACGCGTTGATCGTGCGCGTTCCCAAACAGTGAATCCGTGGCGACTCAAGACCCGAGCGGCCTTTGATGGCAAGTAGATCCGTTGATGTCCCTGCGCTGGTTGAGGCGGCCAGGGCAGGCGCTCCCCGCGCGGTCGCCCGGCTGATCTCCATGGTCGAGGACGCGCATCCGGCGCTGCGCGATGTGATGGCGGCTCTCGCGCCCCACACCGGGCGAGCTCACATCATCGGCCTCACCGGCAGCCCGGGCGTCGGCAAGTCGACCCTGACCAACGCTCTGGTCGGTGCCTTGCGGGCTGACGGCCAGCGGGTCGGCATACTGGCGGTCGACCCCTCCTCGCCGTTCTCCGGCGGTGCCCTTCTGGGTGACCGGATCCGCATGCAGGACCATGCGCTCGACCCCGAGGTCTACATCCGGTCGATGGCCAGCCGTGGTCACCTCGGTGGCCTGTCGTGGACGACTCCGCAGGCCCTGCGGGTCCTGGATGCGGCGGGCTGTGACGTCGTCCTGGTCGAGACCGTCGGCGTGGGCCAGAGCGAGGTCGAGGTGGCCGGGCTGGCCGACACCACCCTGGTGCTCCTGGCTCCGGGGATGGGCGACGGCATCCAGGCGGCCAAGGCCGGAATCCTGGAGATCGGTGACGTCTTCGTCGTGAACAAGGCGGACCACGACGGAGCGGACGCGACCGTTCGCGACATCCGGCACATGATCAGCCTCGGGGACCGCACCGAGCCCCACAGGTGGCGCCCCCCGGTGCTCAAGACGGTCGCGGCGCGCGGCGACGGCATCGACGAGCTGATGACCGCGATCGACGAGCACTTCACCTGGATGGAGACCTCTGGGGCGCTACGGGACCGGCGCGTGCGTCGCGCCGGCGATGAGATCCAGGCAATCGCCATACAGGCACTTCGTGCTCGCATCGGTGACCTGCGGCATGGGCAGGGCGTGGACGAGCTGGCCGCGAAGGTGGTTGATGGAGAGTCCGACCCGTACGCCGCGGCCGATCAGGTGGTGGAGGCGCTGACCTGAGGGCGCCGCCCGGTTGCAGCGCCCACCGTGTCCCCGAGCCGAAGCTCCATCATCGGGCAGACCTCGACCGCTTCGAAGCCGAGCCGTTCGTTGATGTCGACCATGTGGCGGTTGGTCTCAGCGTTGCAGGTCAGGACTCGCCTGCGACCCCGGCCGGAGGTGGCCAGCCTCTCGAGGTTGCGCACCTTGACAGCCGTACCCAGCCGGTGGCCACGATGGTCCCGGTGGACGAGCGTTCCCCACTGCCAGACGTCGGCGCTCGGTTCGGGCGGCAGGATGAGGTCGGTGTAGGCGACCACGTTGCCCGGCCCGTCGATCGCGACCGTCGTCAGCCTGGTGCGACCGATCTCCTTGTCCTTCTCGATGCGTTCGAGCCATAGCGTCGGGGTCATCGACTCTGCCTCGAAATCCACATCGCCGGTCGGCGCATCAACCCCGAGCTGGTTGCTGAGCGCGCAGTACGACGCGAGCAGCTCTTGGGGCAGGTCGTTCACGAAGGACTCGACCCGGTATGCCGCGTGGTGCGGTGAGGCCTGGGCCGCGAGTGTCTGCATCCGGGCCGGGTCGACGGGGAGGGGCAGGATGCGCATGATCTCGTCGATCGCGATGGTGAAGCCGTTGGCCTCGCCGAACCGGCGGTACGGGTGATCGTCGCGGCGGTCGAACGGGTAGGCGGACTCAGTCACCATGAGCGTCCGGCCCTCCTGCTCGCCGCGGGTGACGATCTGGGCGATCAGGGCCGAACCGATGCCTCGGCGCCGGTGGTCCGGATCGACCCCCACGGAGCTCCAGCACTTGGTGAGGTTGTCCAGGAGCGGGAACCACACCGAGGCGCCACCGACCATGGTCCCCCCGTCGTATGCCGCCCACGCCTCGCCCCGTTCGGTGGGGTCCTGCCGGCGGAACTCCAGCTTGGCCTCGTCCAGCGACCAGCCGCTGTGGTGGGGTCGCTCGAATGCCTCTGCCCGCTCCGTGACCTCGTGGAAGCGCTCGATCTCGGCGTCGTCGAAGACGTTCACCTGGCGAATTTCCATCCGCCCACGATGGCACCGTCGCGCGGCGTCCGTCACCTGGTTTTCGCTCGTTCACCGCTGGCCGACTGCTCGACCTCGAGCAACGAGTCGTTGCGGCGCTCTGCCTCGAAGGCAGCATGACCCCCGCGGAACCCGAAGAGCCGCTTGGTCCACAGGATGTAGGCGATGGCGAACAGGTTGACCAGAAGGGCACTGACGCGCAGCCAGGTGACCTTTGCCAGGATCTCGTGGATCTCCACCGGGACGAAGAGTGAAGTCCCCACGACGGCGACGTACTCGCCCCAGCGCTTCTTGAACCACAGACCGATGGCCTCGACCAGCTCGAGCAGGCCGTACGCCAGAACACCGAGCGCGATCAGCAGCAAGGTGGAGTGCGCGGCGGTGAATGCCTGCTGGACCAAGTGGACCGGGCCCGTCTCCGCAAGGTCGATGCCGAGCCGGTCCGCCAGCGGTTTGAGGGCGGGCAGGTACGAGTCGAACACCTGCTCCAGGGCGGCACGGGATCCGTCGAAGCGCCATACACCGTATGCCAGGGCGAGCAGTAGAAGCCCCCGGATGCCACGCTCCACGGCGAGGAACCGCAGGATGAACGTGTCCCGGAGAGCCTTGCCACGCAACACGATCGGCGCTCCATCGGCGGGTCCCGAACCTCGTGGTGGCCCGAGGACATAGGTGCCACACCGAAGGCAGCGCCACGCGTGGCCGGAGGGTGTGGTCACCTGCAACCTCGCAGCGAGATCCGCTTCGGTGGGAGCGTACGTGGCGTGGCCGTGCAGCCCGCAGGACCGCGAGTTCCAGTCGAAGTGCCTCAAAGGAGCCCAGGTCACGCCTCAGACCCTAGAGCCTTAGGCTCAGGGGATGCTGATTGCCTTCTCCGTCGCCCCGTCCGGTTCCGATGACTCCAGGGGCTCGGTCAGTGAGGCCGTCGCCGCCGCGGTCAGGGTCGTGCGGGACTCGGGCCTGCCCAACCACACGGACTCGATGTTCACGACCGTGGAGGGAACCTGGGAAGAGTGCATGGACGTCGTGCACCGGGCCTGCGAAGCCGTTGGGGCGTTCGGCCCGAGGGTCAGCCTGGTCCTCAAGGCCGACATCCGTCCCGGTTTCGAAGGGGAGCTCACGGCCAAGGTCGACCGCCTGGAGAAAGCCCTTGGACGCCTACAAGCTTGATGAGCCACAGGCTTCAGAGCGTTGGAAGCTGCGCTTCGAGATGGACGAGCCCGACGGGATAGTTGTCGTGGCAACGGGACTCGACGGCGAGATTGTCGGATTCGCCTCGGCTGGACCCACCCGTGACGGCGATGCGCTGACCGAGTGGGAGCTCTACTCGATCAACGTCCTGGCGGCACACCTTGGCACCGGGGTCGCAGACCAGCTCATCAACGCGGTCTGCGCCGAGCGGCCGGCGACCCTGTGGGTGTTGAAGGACAACCCCCGCGCGCATGCGTTCTACCGCCGCCACGGCTTCAGCGTCGAGGGCGCGTCCAAGGTCCATGAGGGATCCGGCGCCCCTGAGATCCGGATGATCAGCGGGCAAACGGGTAGCGTGACTTCATGACGAGCGAGAGCACGCAGCCCACCGACGTTCGCAGCTCCGGTCAGGCGCGTTGGCAACAGAGGTATGACGCCGCGCTCGCCAAGGGCCTGGTGCGGAAGGCCGACTTCACGACCCTTTCCGGCGTGGAGGTCGATCCTGTCTACGGCCCTTCGGGCTCCGACGAGGAGGTAGCTGACGCCGTCCCCGGTTTCGAGCGGATCGGCTGGCCGGGGGAGTTCCCGTTCACCCGCGGGCTGCACGCCACCGGCTATCGCGGCCGCCCGTGGACGATCCGGCAGTTCGCCGGCTTCGGCAACGCGCAACAGACCAACGAGCGCTACAAGATGATCCTGGCCCGAGGGGGCGGTGGCCTCAGCGTCGCCTTCGACATGCCCACCCTGATGGGCCGTGACTCCGATGAGAAGCTCAGCCTGGGGGAGGTCGGTCACTGCGGGGTGGCCGTCGACTCGGCTGCCGACATGGAGATCCTGTTCAAGGACATACCCCTGGGCGAGGTCACCACCTCGATGACGATCAGCGGTCCGGCGGTCCCCGTCTTCTGCATGTACCTCGTCGCGGCAGAGCGCCAGGGGGTGGATCCGGGGGTCCTGAACGGCACCTTGCAGACCGACATCTTCAAGGAGTACATCGCGCAGAAGGAATGGCTGTTCGAACCTGGGCCCCATCTTCGCCTCATCGGTGACCTGATGGAGCACTGCACAGCCAACATCCCTGACTACAAGCCCTTGTCCGTCTCCGGCTACCACATCCGTGAGGCGGGGTCCACGGCCGCGCAGGAGCTCGCGTTCACCCTCGCCGACGGGTTTGCCTATGTGGAGCTGGGGCTGTCCCGCGGCATGGATGTCGACGTCTTCGCCCCCGGGCTGTCCTTCTTCTTCGACAGCCACCTGGACTTCTTCGAGGAGATCGCCAAGTTCCGTGCCGCCCGGCGGATCTGGGCACGGTGGATGCGTGACACGTATGGAGCCAAGACCGACAAGGCCCAGTGGCTGCGCTTCCACACCCAGACAGCAGGGGTCTCGCTGACGGCCCAACAGCCGATCAACAACGTCGTCCGCACCGCGGTGCAGGCTCTCGCGGCGGTCCTGGGCGGCACGAACTCTTTGCACACCAACGCTCTGGACGAGACCCTTGCCCTGCCCACCGAGCAGTCCGCCGAGGTGGCCCTGCGCACCCAGCAGGTGATCATGGAGGAGACCGGCGTCGTCAACGTCGCGGACCCCTTGGGTGGTTCGTGGTTTGTCGAAGCCCTCACCGACCGGATCGAGGCCGCCGCGGAGGCCATCTTCGACCGGATCCGGAGCATGGGCGAGCTGGGCCGCCAGCAGGGCCCGGATGGGAAGGTCGCACATGTGGTCGGTCCGATGACATCGGGCATCCTGCGCGGCATCGAGGACGGCTGGTTCATGTCCGAGATCGCGGACGCGGCCTTCACCTACCAGATCGCGCTGGAAAAGGGCGAGAAGAAGGTGGTCGGCGTCAACTGCCATACGGAGTCGGTCAGCCACGAGCTCGAGATCCTTCGGGTCAGCCATGAGGTTGAGCGGGAGCAGGTGGCGACCCTGATCGCACGCAAGGCCGCCCGTGACGAGGCCGTCGTCGGTGCTGCCGTCCGTCACCTGGTCGAGGTCGCGGGGACGTCGCAGAACATGGTCCCCGCAATGCTTGATGCGGTCCGGGCCGAGGCCACGTTGGGCGAGATCTGCAACGCGTTGCGCGAACTCTGGGGCGTCTATCGGGAGCCGGCGCAGTTCTGATCCGGCCGGCCGGACGGCTGACCGTGCTGATGGCGATTTGTCCTGGACCTGCGGAGTGTGTTTATGGTGGACGTTGAACGGCCGCGTCGGGGGGCGGGCCAACGCGTCGACCAAAATCAACGCGCCGATCAAGCGAAGGACGAAGCGTGCCAGCACCAGCGCGACGGGTTCTCGGCGCTGTCATGGCTGTGCTGGGGCTGTCTCTCGCGGTCTTCGCGGCCTGGACCGCGCTCAGGCTCGGTCCCTCCGGCGAGGCGCGTTTCAGCGTCGCGTCGAACGCCCCGGGCGCCCTGGTCGTCGAGCCGGACGTGCTCAACTCAGTTGACGGTCCAGTGCTGCTCACGGCGGCCCGAAGCGACGGCGGTGCGCTCCGGCTGGTCACGGCTCCCAGCACTGATGCTCGCGCCGTCCTCGGGAGATCCGCCGTGTCCACGGTCAGGGGCGTTCACTTTCCCGCCGGCAGGTTGGACCTTCGCGCCTCAGGGGTCGGCCCGCTGACCAACGTCGGCACGGCAGACGTATGGCGGCTCTCGGCAACAGGGGCGGGCTCGGCCGAGCTCGTGGTGGACCAGGTGGGCGGACCCGAGACGGCTGTCGTCACATCCGGTGATGCCACTGCTCTGCGGAACGTCACGATGACCCTGACCTGGGCGGATCGTGCGTGGTTCTTCGAGGCGCTCGCGGCGGCCGTGATCGGGGCGATCATTGCCGCGTTCGCGCTCGGCGACCTGTGGCAGGCCCGTCCGCAGCGGGCCGGCTCTGTTCACTCGGGACCACGACATGGCAGGTGACGGGATGACGCGCGCTCTTCGCGCCATGGCGCTTTCTCTCGCTGTGGCGGTGTCCGTCACCGGGTGCGGTGCCGCACACGCGGTCCTGGGGATCCGCGAGGCTCCGAAGGTGAGCGCATCCTCGGTCCCTCTGACGCCCGACCAGGCAAAGCGCATCCTCACCAGAGAGTTCACCGCGGTCCAGCAGGGCGCGACGACAACCGGCGCGTCCGCCCGGGCGGCGCTGAGGACGGCATACACCGCTGAGGCACTGCGCGCGGCCAATGCCCGCGTGAAGCTGGCAAAGCTCCATCCGGCTGTGGCGGGCTCCCCCCTCCTGACGCCGCAGCAACCCCGGCTGCTGGCCCTGTCCCGCGGATTCGGCTTTCCCAGGGTCATCGTCGCCCAGACCGTGACGTCCAAGGATCCGCTGCCGATCCTTCACCTGCTGACGTCCCCCGATGCTGCGACGCCGTACCGCATCGGGTTCTCGGCCACGATGCTGGCAGCATCCTCGATCAAGCCTTTCGACGCGATCACCAAGGGCTCGCCGCTGGTGACCGAAGGCCCTGGGCTGGCGGTGAAGGAGTCGGCGCTGCTGAAGGCCTACGCGGCGGGGATGGCCTATCCTGCCAAGGCCGTGGCCAACCCCCTGTTTGCGCCGGACCCCTTCGCAGCACAGGTTCGCGTCAAGGCAGCGGCTGCCGCCAAGGCTGTGGTCGTCCAGGCGAGGTTCTCGCAGGTCCACAAGGTCGTCCCCAAGTCGTTGTATGCCGTGCGGCAGGCCAACGGCGACACGGTGGTCTTCGGTGTCATCGAGCGCACGGACTCGTTCAAGGTGAAGTCGGGACAAGCCGTCAACACCTCTGCAAACAAAGCATTCGTCCTCCTGAGTGGCAAGAAGCGTGTCACCAAGGTCGCGACGATCACCTGGCTCGAGTTCGTCGTCTTCGCTGTCCCGCGATCCACCGGGCGTGCCACCCTGGTTGCCGCCGGGGAGCAGGTCCTCTCAGGGTCGGGCTCCTGACCGGGTCGCGATCAGGGACAATGGGCCTATGACTTCGCACCCCATCAGCTCTGCTGCCCTGCGTGGCGCCGTTGACCTGTCCGCACTCACCCAGCCGTCGCCCCCGGCAGCCGCAGCAGGGCCTGTCGGGCTCGTGATCGAGGGCACGGACCGCGGCTTCCAGGCCGTTGTCACCGGCACGTCGAACGTGCCGGCAATAGTGGTTCTGTGGTCGCAGCGTCTGCCGGCCTCGGCGGACTTTGTCGATGTTGTCGCCTCGGTGGTGGCGTCATACGAAGGGCGTCTTCAGGTCGTTTCGGTCGACGTCGACGCCAATCCTGGTCTGCTGCAGGCGTTTCAGGTCCAGTCCGTGCCAATGACGCTGGGACTGGTGGCAGGTCAGCCGGTGCCGCTGTTCCTGGGAGTCCAGTCGGCCGAGCAGATGCGACCGCTCGTCGACGAGCTACTCAAGCTTGCTGCCGAGCACGGTGTGACCGGACGGGTCGCGCTCGCCGCCGCCGAGGAGGATGTCGAGCCCGAGCTGTCACCCTTGCACCAAGCGGCGTTCGACGCGATCGAGCGCGACGACCTTGATGCAGCGTCCGCTGCCTACGAACAGGCTTTGGCGCAGGACCCCGCTGATGCTGAAGCGACCGCGGGGCTGGCCAACGTCAAGCTCATGCAGCGAACGACTGGCGTCGACCCTCAGGCCGCCCGGTCCGCGGCGGCGCAGGACCCGACAGATATCGCTGCCCAGATGCTGGTGGCCGACCTGGATGTGCTTGGTGGCCACGTGGAGGACGCTTTTGTGCGGCTGATCGACACGGTCCGCGCGACCGAGGGCGATGAGCGCAATACCGTGCGGGAGCACCTGATCGAGCTGTTCGCGGTGGTGGGCGCGCACGACGAGCGGGTCCAGAAGGCCCGCCGAGCCCTCATGAGCGCCTTGTTCTGATGGTCGACGGACCTCGGTGTCCCGACCTAGAGTCCAACCATGACGCAACCACCGAAGATGGCGCAGCCCTCCGAGGCCGGCCGTGCACGATTCGAGCAGCTGGTCGAGGAGCTCAAGGGTGAGAGGGACGTAGTCGGCGCCTCCATGTTCGGTATGCCCTCCCTGAAACGCCGGGGCGGCAAGGCGTTTGCGGGACTCTACGGGGAGGACATGGTCTTCAAGCTCCAGGGCGAGGCGCACGCGGCAGCCATGGCGCTGGAGGGCGCGCACCTCTTCGAACCGATGGCCGGTCGACCCATGAAGGCCTGGGTCCAGGTCCCGCCATCCCACGAGACCCAGTGGGCAGATCTTGCCCGCAGGGCCGAAACCGGACTGGAGAGCTGAGGAGAGACAGCCATGCCCGACCTCCGACCTGTCTTCGAGGAGCTGCGGCGGCGAATGTCGTTGCACGAGGACGTGTTTCGTCGTCCCGACAATCCGGGCGACGCCAAGGGCGTGACATACCTGCTGCTGGGCGCCGCCACCCAGAAGTATCCGGACGGACTGATGTTCGGCGGGGTCAACGCTGGCAAGCGCTACGTCAGCTATCACCTGATGAGCGTGTACATGGACCCAGAGCTGCTTGAGTCCATGTCACCCGAGCTGCGCAGGCGGATGCAGGGGAAGTCCTGCTTCAACTTCACCAAGGTCGACGACGCGCTCTTCGACGAGCTCTCGGCGATCACCGCGAAGGGCCGCGAGCTGTATGCCGCCCAGGGCTGGCTCGCGACCCCGCAGAGCTGAGCTGAGCTGAGCTGGGCGCGTGTCGGACGATGGTGCTGTTCTGAATCCGCTTGTGCTGCAATGGCTTTGGTTGTGGATAAGCCTGGCGGTTGTCGGGCGGTTCGGTACACTAGAACACATGACCTGCATCTCTGCTTGAGTGCAGTTGACGCTTAGCCGCCGATCAGATCCTTGAGGGGATGAGGGTCGGTATCGACGGCTTGTTGGAGGAGTCGGTAGAAGAGCATTCCTCGGGCGCGTGAGTTGCGGCGGTTGAACCGGAA
>JANOHS010000005.1:0-2753 GCA_031406655.1 Micrococcales bacterium | reverse complement strand
CCAGTCCTCCTCGTAGACGATGCGGCGCGGCGGGTCCCAGCCGGTGACCTGGCCGTCCGAGCCCATCTCGGGGCCCATGGTGAAGTGCAGGGAGCCGCCCTCGCGCTCCTCCATCTCGGTCGGCAGGAACCAGGCGCTCATCCCCTTGGCGGTGGCGATGGCCTGCCAGACCTGCTCCGGGGTGCCCGGGACCTCGACGCTGAACTCCAGGCGGTAGGGGACGTTCGGGGTCGTGCTCATGCGCTCTCCTCAGGAAGGGGGTGGGCGGCGACGAGGAGCCGGTGCGGGCGCCCGTCGTCGTGGTGGTAGCGAGCGGCCAGGTCGAGCACCGCGGCGGTCAGGTCGTCCGCGAAGGCAGCCCGGTCGGCGGCCGACCGGAAGCCGATCTGGGTGTCGATGGTCAGCGTCGGCAGGCGCTTGCCGGAAGCGCCGGCCCGGCGCGCCAGGGCGCCGACCTCGCGCACCAGCCGGCCGGCCAGCGCGACGAGGTAGCCCGCCGACAGGTGGTCGGCGTTGGCGTCCGGGTCGGCCGCGGACGCGCTGACGGCCGCCGGCGACACGATGTACGACGCCGCCGACGCCTGCAGCACCCGCTCGGTGATGCCCCCGTGCCGGCGCTCCTCGGACAGCTCCACCAGGCCGTGCGCCTCGAGCGCATTGAGGTGGTAGTTGACCTTCTGTCGCGCGATGCCGACCCGGGCGGCGAGCCCGGCGGCGGAGGCCGGGACGGCCAGCTCGCCGAGCAGCCGGGCCCGGACCGGATCCAGCGCCGCGGCGGCTGCCTCCGCGCTCTCGATGACCTCGACGTCCTGCATGACGCCACCGTGCCATTGACAAGAAATCTTGTCAAGAGCGGGTTTGCCCACGGCCATCAGCACGCCAACCACTGTCCGGCACCCGAGTTGCTCGCCGATCTGTCGCCTCTAGCTGGTGGGGTGCGCTGTCGCGGTCCCCGGCCCCGTCTTGGCCACTTCCCCACCGAATGCCGCGTGATATTCCTCCGCCAGCGACGGCATCACGCCACCGAACACCCGCAGCACCTCAACACCGCGGAGATAGTCGTACTCGCCGCCCACAATCGCTCCAGACTTCTTCATGCCCAGGAGATACCTCACACGAGCCGCCGCATCGGCCACCGACTTGTACACCTCAACTTTCGCACCGCAGGCGACCACCAGCGTGGTGCACGTGTTGGTCGTCTCGTAAATCACCGCGGCTGAGACGTACGACCCGGGTTGGCCAAATATGGGGTTCGGGTCGTTGTCCTTGGTGATCGTGACAACTTTGACCACCGAGGGGACCAGAGCCTCGATCTTCTTCGCGCTCGCCGTGGCTGCATCTGCGCCCAGCGGGGTCGATGGCTCTGCCGTGGTGGCTGCGGTTGTCGAGCTGTTGGTCGACGGCTTGGAGGCCGGCGTGGTGTTCCCTCCACATCCGGTCAGGGCCAACACTGCGACGGCGATCAGCGTGGTCGGAAGTCCGACGTTCATGGGTGTCTCTCGTGGTAGAGGGTGGTGGTGAGCGGGACGCAGTGCGTCCGCGACGGGCGGCGTGGCAATGGTAAGGAATCCGCTGGCGAGTGTGCGTCGTGGCCACCGCGGCGAAGGAGAGCTAGGACGCGCGCGCCGCTCAGCCTTCAGCAGCTCTGGCCAACCCATCCAGCAACAGCGCGAGCGTGAACTCGAACTCGTTCTGGCTATCGCACCAGCCGAGGGGGTCCTCGGCGTTGTCGTGGACCTCGGAGGCGACCATCGCGGTGAGGTGGGGCAGGACGGCGGCCATGGCGGCGAACTCGGCTTCGGCTACCTCCTCGTCCATGGTGCCGCCTTCGGAGTCGGGACTGAACAGCTCCTGGGTGAAGCCGAGGACCATGGTGCCGAGGGCGTGGATGGCCCGGTGGGCGAGGTGATAGCTCAGACCGCCGCGGATCATCGTCGCAAGGATCTCCTCGTAGTAGGGGTACAGGCCCGCAGGGATGCTCGAGCGTGAGCCGAGCAGGCCTGGCGCCCAGCGGTGGCGCACCATCACGTCGCGGGCGGCGAGGCAGCGGTGGCGCAGCGCCGTACGCCAGTGGTCGTCGGCCATCACCCGAGCCGCGACCGCAGCGTTGATCTCGACGAGAACCGCCTCGGCGAGCCCGTCGAGGAGGCCCTCCTTGCCGGGCACGTGGTGGTAGAGGGACATCGCCTCGACGCCGACGTCGGCGGCTAGCCGGCGCATGGTCAGCGCGGATAGGCCCTCGGCGTCTGCCAGTGCCATCGCGGCCGCGAGCACGCGCTCCCGGCTGAGCGGCGTACGCACCGCGCCTGTGGTCACAGCCCACCTCCTTGCCTCTTGCGCCAACCTTACAACGTATGAGAGCCTTACGAGGTAAGGTTCATGGAAGGAGACCCTGATGACCCTCACCGCCACCACCAGCTCTCGACCAGAGGCGACCACGCCCGAGCTGGTCCGCACCGCCCGAACGACCGGACTGCTCTACCTCGGGCTGGCTATCACCGGGCTGCTCGGCCTCATGCTGGTCCGCAACCAGCTCTTCGTCGCCGACGACCCCAAGGCGACCTTGGCCAACCTGACCCAACACGAGTCCCTCGCGCGTCTCGGCATCGTGCTGGAGATGGGCGTCGTGATCACCCAGGCGCTCGTCGCGCTGTGGTTCTATCGCCTCTTCAAGAGCGTCAACGCGTTCGCCGCCGGCTCGATCGCCGCGTTCGGCCTGGTCAACGCCGTGGCGATCCTCGTCAGCGCGGCCC
>JANOHS010000622.1:0-3089 GCA_031406655.1 Micrococcales bacterium | reverse complement strand
GCGGGCCGACGCCAGGTCGAAACTGCGGCCCGAGCCGGCGCCGACCACCTGGATTATGGCCGCGCACTCGGTGTTGCGCAGCATGTCGTCCACCGACGCCTTATGGACGTTCAGGATCTTCCCGCGGATCGGCAGCAGCGCCTGGTAGTCCGAGGACCGGGCCAGCTTGGCCGTGCCGAGCGCACTGTCACCCTCGACGATGAACAGCTCGGTCCGCGCGACGTCGCTGCTGCGGCAGTCGGCCAGCTTTGCCGGCAGGGACGAGGTCTCCAGGGCGTTCTTACGACGTTGCGTCTCCTTGTGCAGCCGCGCGCTGATCCGCGACTTCATCTCGGCCACGACCTTCTCCAGGAGCAGGGCCGCCTGGGCCTTCTCACCACGCTTGGTCGACAACAGCCTCGCGGTCAGCTGCTTCTCGATGACCTTGGCCACGATGGCGCGGACGGCTGGGGTGCCCAGAACCTCCTTGGTCTGGCCCTCGAACTGCGGCTCAGCCAGCCGCACCGTTACCACGGCCGTGAGGCCGGCCAGGACGTCATCCTTGTCGACCTTGTCCGACCCGACCTTGAGCCGACGGGCGTTGACCTCCAGCTGCCTGCGGAACACCTTGAGCAGCGACTGCTCGAAGCCGGTCATGTGGGTGCCACCCTTGGGCGTGGCGATGATGTTGACGAACGAGACGGCCTTGGTCTCGTAACCGGTGCCCCACCTCAGCGCGACGTCCACAGCGCACTCGCGTTCGAGCTCCGTGGGCGTCATGTGCCCGCGCTCGTCGAGCACTGGCACGGTCTCGTGGAAGATCCCGGACCCCTGCAGGCGCCACACCTCGGTCAGCGCAGGGTCGATCGCCAGGAACTCGGCGAACTCGCTGATTCCGCCGTGGTGCAGGAATGTCTCCTCGTGGGGACCGTGCTCCCCCGGGGTGTCGGGCAGGCCGCGCTCGTCACGGATCACCAAGGTCAGGCCCGGGACGAGGTACGACGTCTGGCGGGCCCGAGCGACCAGCTGGTCATAGGTGAGCGCCGCGTCCTTGATGAAGATCTGCGGGTCGGCCCAGAAACGGACCCTGCTGCCGGTCCGGCCCCGGGCCGCCTTGCCGATGACACGCAGCTCACTATTGTCCACGTATGCCGTGAAGCCCGCGTCCGGCGACTTGACGCCGCGCCCCCTGCCGCCGGACGCATCGTCGAAGACACCGGGCTCACCCCGGCGAAAGCTCATCGCGTACGTCTTCATCCCCCGGTCCACCTCGACGTCCAGGCGGGCAGACAACGCGTTGACGACCGAGGCCCCCACGCCGTGCAGACCGCCCGAGGCGGTGTAGGAGCCGCCCCCGAACTTGCCCCCGGCATGCAGCTTCGTGAAGACCACCTCGACCCCGGTCAGACCCGTGCGCGGCTCGATGTCAACAGGAATCCCCCGCCCGTTGTCGCGGACCTCGACCGACCCGTCGGCCATCAGCACGACGTCGATGCGGTTGCAGGCACCCGCCAGTGCCTCGTCGACCGCGTTGTCGATGATCTCCCACACGCAGTGCATCAGCCCACGTGAGTCGGTCGAGCCGACGTACATGCCCGGGCGCTTGCGGACGGCTTCCAGGCCCTCGAGGACCTGCAGGTGCCGAGCCATGTACGGAGACCCCGTGCTGGAGGAGCCGGCGGCCCCGGAGGTCTTGGTCGTGCGGGTGGCAGTGGCCACGGAGGTCCCTTCGGTACTTCGGCAGGGTCGGCCCGGGCCAACCGCGGAGCTTCGAGCTCCCTCGCAGGTTATCCCGCGGCGCTGACGGCCTGGCGCAGCCACACGGCATACGGGCGGCCCGGGCTTTGCGCGGAGAGCGAAAACACAGCATGACTTTGTCCACATCACGGCTGAATGGACATCGGGAAGCAATCCTCGTGCTTGACTGTTGAAACCGGCAGAAGGGTCGGCCGTCAACGTAAACGGCCCAAGAAAGGGTGTACGAAGGTACGACATTTGCACCCCATGAGAGGCGTGATCAGGTGGAGACTGAGACAGCGCCCACTACGACGAAATGGATGGCTGACGTGACAACTGCACTGGCACCTACCTTGACCGCAGCCGACCGCTGCGACCGCTGTGGTTCCCAGGCCTATGTGCGCGCCCGCCTCATTACTGGCGGCGAACTGCTGTTCTGTGCGCACCACGGCCGCGAACACCTGCCGAAGCTCCAGGTTCTGTCAACCACGATCGAGGATGAGACCGATCGGCTGATGCCAACCCCTGCCGGCGTCGACGAACGCTAGGTCCGCACCGACCGACGCGCGATGGACGGGTTGACAGTTGTCGTCGCCCTGATCATTCTGGCTGGGCTCATCGGTATTGCTGTGCCTGTGTTGCCCGGGCTCCTCGTCGTGTGGGCGGCAGTCCTTCTCTGGGCCTCCGTCTCACAGACCGCCGCCGGGTGGGTGGTCCTGGGGATCGCCACGGCGCTTGCCCTGTCCGGGTTCCTTCTGCAGTACCTCATCCCTGGTCGGCGTCTGCGCAGGGCCGGGGTCACGACGTCCACCACGGTGGCCGGAGCCGCGCTGGCGGTCGTGGGCTTCTTCGTGATCCCGGTCGTCGGCGGGTTCCTCGGCTTCGCGCTCGGGATCTATCTGGCCGAGCGGGTCAAGCTGGGCACCCATGCGGCCGCTTGGCCGTCAACCGGTCACGCGCTCAGAGCCATCGGGCTGAGCATGGGCATCGAGCTTGCCACGGGCCTGGCGATCGCCAGCACCTGGCTGATCGGTGTGGTCACGTCAGCCTGAAGTCGGATCGGCTGGCCTGAGCGGCGTGGCAATCACTCCTGACGACGGCGGTCCCAGCGTTCTTCGAGGCGGCGCATGAACGTCTGCTTGGTCGACCTCGGGCTCTTGCCGGACTTACGGGAGGCGCCCGGTTGACGAGGCCTGCCTGCTGGCGTGTGTGCGCGGACCGACCCGTCCTGGGCTACGGCACCAAGCCCGGCCTTGGGGGCCCTGGACGGGTCGGTCCGCGCACACACGCCAGCCGGCAGGCCTCGTCAACCGGGCGCCTCCCGTAAGTCCGGCAAGGGCCCGAGGTCGACCAAGCAGACGTTCATGCGCCGC
>JANOHS010000572.1:0-6266 GCA_031406655.1 Micrococcales bacterium | reverse complement strand
CTGGTCTGCTCACCACGCTGAAGGGGCTGCCACTGGCCTACAACCGCGACCTGCAGGAGGACAAGGAGCCGGTGTTCGACGGCATCGACACCCTTGAGGTGCTGCTGCCCGCTTTCGCCGGAATGATCGCGACCATGAGGTTCAACACCGACCGGCTCGAGTCCCTTGCGCCGCAAGGGTTCTCGCTCGCCACCGACATCGCCGAGTGGCTGGTCCGCCAAGGGGTGGCCTTCCGCGTCGCCCACGAGGTCGCGGGTGCCTGCGTCCGCGAGTGCGAAGGCCGTGGCATCGAGCTGTGGGACCTCTCGGACGACGACCTCGGCGCGATCTCGGTCCATCTCACGCCGGCCGTGCGCGCCGTGCTCACGGTGCGCGGCTCGCTGGAGTCCCGTGACGCCAAGGGCGGTACGGCGCCGGCTCGCGTTCGCGAACAGCTCGAGCTCGTGCGTCAACGCGTGGTCACGGCAAGGTCCTTCACGCTGACCTGACCGGTGTTGGACAGATCCGCGGGGCGCCCTTGTCAGGACGCCCCGCGGCCTTGCCTGTGTACGGCTCGGACCTGGCCCGCTCAGACCTTGCCGTGCAGCAGCGCGGCGAGCACCTCGCGGTGGTACCGCGAGATGACGTCCAGGCCGATGCCCTTGGGGCAGACCGCGGTGCACTCGCCGATCTGGGTGCAGCCACCGAAACCCTCGAGGTCATGCTGGTTGATCATGGCAAGGGCGCGCGAGTCCCGCTCGGGCTGGCCCTGTGGGAGCAAGCCCAGGTGGGTGATCTTCGCGCCGAGGAAAAGCGCCGCGGAGCCGTTGGGACACGCTGCGACGCAGGCTCCGCAGCCGATGCAGGCTGCTGCCTCGAAGGCGGCGTCGGCGTTCGGCTTCGGCACCGGGACCGCGTGTGCCTCTGGGGCGGTTCCGGTGGGCACGCTGATGAAGCCGCCGGCCTGGATGATGCGGTCGAACGCAGCACGCTCGACGACGAGGTCCTTGATCACAGGGAACGGCCCGGCGCGCCACGGTTCGACGTCGATCTGGTCGCCGTCCTTGAACGTGCGCATGTGCAGCTGGCAGGTGGTGACCTTCTCCTGCGGCCCGTGCGCAACGCCGTTGATGACCAGACTGCAGGCGCCGCAGATTCCCTCACGGCAGTCGCTGTCGAAGGCAACCGGCTCTTCGCCGGTCAACGTGAGCCGTTCGTTCAGCACGTCGAGCATCTCCAGGAACGACATGTGCTCCGAGACGTCCTGCACCTCGTAGCTGACCATGCGTCCTTCGGCGGTCTTGTCCTTCTGGCGCCACACGCGCAGGTTGATCTTCACTTGTAGCTCCGCTGCTTCATCTCGACGTGGTGGTACTCGAGTTTTTCCTTGTGCAGCACCGGGGCGCCGCTCTCACCGGCGTGCTCCCAGGCGGCGACATACGCGAAGTTGACATCGTCACGTAGTGCCTCGCCGTCCTCGGTCTGGCTCTCGGTCCGGAAGTGACACCCGCACGACTCCTCGCGAGCCAACGCGTCAATCACGATCAGCTCGCCCAGCTCGAAGAAGTCGGCCACGCGACCAGCCCGCTCCAGCGTCTGGTTCAGCTCCTCCTTCTGGCCGGTGACCTTGACGTTGCGCCAGAACTCCGCCTTCAGCTCACGCACCAGCTGCAGCGCCGTCGTCAGGCCTTCCTTCGTCCGCGACATCCCGGAGTACTCCCAGAGGATGCTGCCGAGCTCTTTGTGGAAGGAGTCCACGGTGCGCTCGCCGTTGATCGAGAGAAGCCTGTCGATCTGTTCGCGCACCGCCGCCGTCGCCTCCTTCGCTGCGGGGTGGGTCTCGTCGACCTTTTCGAACGGCCCCGCAGCCAGGTAGTCGTTGATCGTGGCTGGCAGAACGAAGTAGCCGTCGGCCAGTCCCTGCATCAGTGCACTCGCGCCCAGCCGGTTGGCGCCGTGGTCGGAGAAGTTGGCCTCGCCGATGACGAAGAGTCCCGGAATCGTGCTCTGCAGGTCATAGTCGACCCACAAACCGCCCATCGTGTAGTGCATGGCGGGGTAGATCCGCATCGGCGTCTCGTAGGGGTTCTCGCCGGTGATCTGCTGGTACATGTCGAACAGGTTCCCGTAGCTCGCCTCGACCGACGCGCGGCCGAGTCGTCCGATCGCCTCAGCGAAGTCGAGGTAGACCCCGAGCCCGCCGGGACCGACACCGCGGCCCTCGTCACACACGTTCTTGGCGGCCCGGGACGCGACGTCGCGGGGAACGAGGTTGCCGAACGCCGGGTAGCCCCGCTCGAGGTAGTAGTCGCGCTCGTCCTCGGGGATGTCGCCCGCGGCCCGCGTGTCGCCGGCCTTCATGGGCACCCAGATCCGTCCGTCGTTGCGCAGCGACTCGCTCATCAGGGTCAGCTTGGACTGGTAGTCGCCGCTGACCGGGATGCAGGTGGGGTGGATCTGCGTGAAGCACGGGTTGGCGAACAGGGCACCCTTGCGGTGAGCCCTCCACGTCGCGGTGACGTTGCAGCCCATGGCGTTGGTGGACAGGAAGAAGGCGTTGCCGTAGCCACCGGTGCCGAGTACGACTGCGTCGGCGAAGTGGGTCTGGATCTCACCGGTGGTCATGTCGCGCACGACGATGCCGCGCGCCTTGCCGCCCACCTTGATCACGTCCAGCATCTCGTGGCGCGAGTGCGTCACGACGGTGCCGGCCGCGACCTGGCGCTCAAGGGCCTGGTAGGCGCCGAGCAGCAGCTGCTGGCCCGTCTGACCGCGGGCGTAGAAGGTCCGCGAGACCTGAACGCCGCCGAAGGAGCGGTTGTCCAGCAGCCCGCCATACTCGCGCGCGAACGGAATGCCCTGGGCGACACACTGGTCGATGATCGCCCCGCTGACCTCGGCGAGCCGGTAGACGTTGGACTCCCGCGACCGGAAGTCGCCGCCCTTGACCGTGTCGTAGAAGAGCCGTTGGACGCTGTCCCCGTCGTTGCGGTAGTTCTTCGCCGCGTTGATGCCACCTTGGGCCGCGATGCTGTGCGCGCGGCGCGGGCTGTCCTGGTAGGAGAAGCTCGTGACCTGGTAGCCGGCCTCGCCGAGGGTGGCGGCAGCCGAGGCACCGGCCAGGCCGGTGCCGACGATGATGATGGAGAGCTTGCGACGGTTCGCCGGGTTGACCAGCTTGGCCTCGAACTTGCGGGTCTCCCAACGGTCCTCGATCGGGCCGGCGGGCGCCTTCTCGTCGGCGATGGGGGTCCCGAGCGTGTAGTAGTCCATGGGGGTGACGGTTCCTTCAGTGCTCACTGCTAACCAACCAATCCGAAGAGAATCGCGAGCGGCGTGGTCATGAACCCGAGGGTGATCACCAGGGCGACCGCGGCAGCCGCAGCGTTGAGGGTTCGACGCCGTTGAAGGCTGGTGTTGGCGCCCAATGTCGCGAAGGCGCTCCAGAATCCGTGCCAGATGTGGAACCCGAGCGCCATCACGGCCAACAGGTAGAAGAGGGTGACCCACCAGATCTCGAAGCCGTTGACGACCCGGTCATAGGAGCTCGACGAGGCCCCGCCGGGACTGATCGTGTTCGTGGTGAGGTGCAGCAGGTGGTAGATGATGAACAGCCCGAGCGTCACACCGCCCCAACGCATCGTGAACGAGGCGTATGAGCGCTGGACACCCGTGCGGGCCTGCGTGCTCTCGTAGCGCGAGCCGCCTTTGCCCCCGGTCGCGGCGCGTGCCCGTTTCCACAGCGTCACTGCCGAGTACGCGTGCAGGAACACGGCGGTGAGCAGCGTGACCCTGATGATCCAGAGCACCCCTGCGTAGGGGACGAACGGCTCGAAGAGGGTGCGGAAGCCCTCGCCGTACTCATCGAAGGCCACCTTGCCGGCGAAGAGGTGGAGGTTGCCGTACATGTGCACGAGCAGGAAGAGAATCATGAGCATGCCGGAGACCGCCATGACTGCCTTGAGTACCACGGTAGAGCGCAAGGCGGACGCTCGTTGTTGATCAGGGGTCAGAGTCCGGGTTGTCGTCACGTCGGCATGTTAGACCCCTGCGGGATGACCGCCGACGCCGACCGCACCTAGCATCCGTGGTATGACCGGCCGGCAACCGACACAGTCCCGGCTGGGCCGGGCCTTCTTCGCGCGTCCCGTCCTGGAGGTGGCACCCGAGCTGCTCGGGTGCACCGTCTCGCACGCCGGTGTCAGTGTCCGGCTCACCGAGGTCGAGGCGTATGACGGGTCGAACGACCCCGGGTCGCATGCGTTCAGGGGCCCCACGCCGCGCACGAAGGTGATGTTCGGCGAGCCGGGCGGCCTCTACGTCTACTTCACCTACGGGATGCACTGGTGCGCGAACCTGGTCTGCGGGTCAGCGGGGGTCGCCAACGCGGTGCTCCTGCGTGCCGGCGAGGTGGTTGACGGGCTCGAGGTGGCCGCCTCACGCAGGGCCGGGGTCCTGAGCAGGGACCTTGCTCGGGGCCCTGCCTGCCTGGCGAAGTCGCTGGCGATCGGTCACGACCAGAATGGCATCGACACCATGTCCACAGGCAGCGCCCTGGTGGTTCGGGCACCGATCAGGGGCTCTGCCCCCGGCGTGGTGCGTACCGGTCCGCGCGTGGGGGTGAGCGGCCCCGGTGGAGACGCCGCGGCATACCCCTGGCGGTTCTGGCTCGATGGGGAGGCGACGGTCTCGGCATACCGGGCCGGCCAGGTCCGTCCACCCAAACCCGCTGTCCGGCCCGCCGGGCGTTAGGGCAGGCTGTGCCGTGACCGTCCGGGCCAGTGAAGGGAACCAACCGCCGTGAGCGACATCCTCGACGAGCTGCAGTGGCGTGGCCTGGTGGCGCAGACCACCGACGAAGCCGCGCTGCGCCAGGCGCTGGCCGACGGACCCATCACGTTCTACTGCGGTTTCGACCCGACGGCGCCGAGCCTGCACATGGGTAACCTCGTCCAGCTGGTCCTGATGCGCCACCTGCAACGGGCCGGTCACCACGCGCTCGCCCTGGTTGGTGGCTCCACCGGCCTGATCGGCGACCCCAAGGCGACCGCCGAGCGGACCCTGAACTCGCCGGAGACGGTGGCCAGCTGGGTGGCCGGGATCCAGAGACAGGTGCAGCCGTTCCTGGACTTCGACGGTGACAACCCCGCGGTCATGGTCAACAACCTCGACTGGACGGCGCCGATGTCGGCGCTGGACTTCCTGCGCGACGTGGGCAGGCACTTCAGGGTCAACGCCATGATCAGGAAGGACGCCATCGCGACCCGCCTGGCCAGCCAGGACGGCATCTCCTACACCGAGTTCAGCTACCAGCTGCTGCAGGGGCTGGACTACCTGCACCTCTACCGCACCTACGGCTGCACGCTGCAGACCGGCGGCGTCGACCAGTGGGGCAACCTGACTGCCGGATCCGACCTGATCCATCGCACCGAGCACCAGTCGGTGCACCTGTTGACCACGCCGCTGGTCACCAAGGCCGACGGCACCAAGTTCGGCAAGACCGAGGGCGGCACCGTCTGGCTCGATCCGGAGATGATGTCGCCCTACGCCTTCTACCAGTTCTGGATCAACGCCGATGACGCGTCCGTGATCGGCTTCCTCAAGACGTTCACCGACCGCACCCGCGAGGAGATCGAGGCGCTGGAGACCTCGGTCGCCCACACGCCGTTCAGGCGCGAGGCACAAAGGACGCTGGCTGCAGACGTGACAACCCTGGTTCACGGGGCGGCGCAGACGGCAGCGGTGCAGGCCGCGAGCGAGGCGCTCTTCGGCAAGGGTGACCCGAAGGCTCTGGACGCCCGCACGCTGCGCGATGCGACCGCTGAGCTGCCCGGGGGAGAGGTCGCCCCTGGGGCCTCGATCGTGGATGCCTTGGTTGCGACCGCGCTGGTGGAAAGCCGCAACGCCGCTCGGCGGGTGATCAGCGACGGTGGCGCATCGGTCAACAATGTCAAGGTGACCGATCCGGAGGCCGTGCTGACAGAGGAAGACTTCCTCCATGGTCAGGTGGCCCTGGTACGGCGAGGGCGCAAGTCCCTGGCGGCCGCCCGCAGGTCACCCTGACCTCGATCCTCGACACGCGGCTGACCAGCCAACTTGTGCTCCATGAGCGCGACGACCTACAGTTCTGCAGGTCAGCGCAAGGGAGCAACGGACACCACCGCAACGCGTGCGAAAGCCCGCGCCGAAGTGGCCGGTCCCTCGGCTGGAACGTGCAACGGGCTCTGGCCTGTTACAGTGGATGCCCGCCAAAGGCCTCGCACCTCGCATCGATCCACGGATCGGCG
>JANOHS010000569.1:0-2143 GCA_031406655.1 Micrococcales bacterium | reverse complement strand
CCTCCGCCTCCTGCTTGCCGATGACCGGCGGGACCAGTACGAGCTCGGGGCCCTTGGAGACGACGAGGGTGACCGTGTCCTTCTGGAAGAGGGTGCCGGTCGCCGGGGACTGGCTGATCACCGATCCCTTGGGCACGGTGTTGCTCCAGTCGGTCTTCGTGGCATCGACGATGAGCTTGGCGTCGGTCAGTGCCTTAACCGCCTGGTCGGCCGGCTTGCCCGTCCAGTCCTTGAGCTCGATCGGCGCACGACCCTTGCTGGTCACGAGGGCAACGGGGGTTGCCCGTTTGACCGAAGTGCCGGTCTTGGGCAAGGTCGAGACGACCTGGCCCTGGGGCACGGTCTCGCTGAACGCCGCGCTGACCTTGCCGACAGTGAGCTTGGCCTCGGTCAGGCGCTCCTCCGCCTCGGCCCGGCTCCATCCGACCAGCTTCGGCACGACGTATCGTTCCTGTCCCTGGGAGACGGTCAAGGTGACAGTTGAGCCTCGGGTGACCTCACGCCCGGCCGGTGGGTCGGTGGCGAGAACCACTCCGGCCTTCGCAGTCTCGTCGAACGACCGGAGCACCTTGGTGCCGAGATGGGCGGCGGCAAGCTGCTGCTGGGCGACCAGGCTCGTCGAGCCGGTGACCTTGGGCACCGTTGTGCTGGCACCCGGACCCAAAGTGATGTACCACGCAGCGGCAACGGCTGCGAGCAGGATCAGGACGATCAGTGAGATGGCAACGTTGCGCCGTGGCGATGACCCGGCCCAGAGCCCGGCCAGGCCGTGACGGGACCGACCTGCCCCGCCAGGTGCAGGGACGGCAGGGACCGCCTCGGTGCGCGGCAGCGCGATCGTCGAGCTGAGGGCGGCGGCGCCCAGCGTGCCTGCGGGTCGCAGGTCCAGCTCGGCCGGCAGGAGCATCTGGCGCGCCTGCCGCACCTCCGCCAACAGCTCGTTCGCGTCCCGAGGTCGGTCATCGGGGTTGCGTGCGCTGGCCCGTGCGACGAGCCGGTCGAGCTCGGCGGGCACCGTGCTGACCCGGCTCGAAGGCGCGGGCGCCTCGCTGTGAACGTGCTGGTAGGCGACGTGGATGGGCGAGTCGCCAAGGAAGGCCTTGGACCCGGCCAGCATCTCGAACAGCAACAGCCCCGCGGCGTAGACGTCGCTGCGCGCATCGGCCACCCCGCGTTCGACCTGTTCGGGCGAGAGATAGGCGACGGTGCCGAGAAGGACACCGGTCTGTGCGGTCGAGGTTCCGGTGGCGATTGCCCGCGCGAGGCCGAAGTCGGCCACCTTGACGGTGCCGTCCTCACGCAGGATGACGTTCTCGGGCTTGACGTCGCGATGGATAAGGCCGGCGCTGTGTGCGGCCCCGAGCGCCTGAAGAACCGGATCGATGATGTCCAGCGCGGCACGCGGGGTCAACGGCCCCTCGGCCTGCATGACCTGCCGGAGGGTCAGGCCGTTGACCAGCTCCATGGTCAGGAAGACGTGGCCGTCGTCCTCGCCCTGGTCGTAGACCGCCACGGCGTTGGGGTGGCTCAGCTTCGCGGCCGATCGTGCCTCGCGGCGGAACCTGCTGACGAAGGACTCATCCCTGGCCAGGTCGGCGCGCATCACCTTGAGCGCGACCTTGCGGTCGAGGCGCTGATCCAGGGCGACGTAGACCGTCGCCATACCGCCGTCGGCCAGGTGCGAGAGCACGCGGTAACGCCCATCGAGCACGTGCTCGATCAGTGAGGTGGGACCAGCGGAAGTCACCCGCAGAGTCTATGTAACGATCAGCGGCTCCCGGCGCAGGCACGTCGAAGCGCCAAACGGTGACTTCGGGTTCGCCTACATCCGGCTCTTGAGCGTCATGACGGACTTCACGTACGCCCTGGTGTCGGGGTACATCCCGTCCTTCTGCACGGAGTACAGGCCCTGGTAGTAGCCCGCGATGGCCTCCTCCTCGGAGCGTGCGCTACGGGTCAGTGAGCGCAGGATCACGATGCCCGCGGTGACGTTGTCCTGCGCGTTGAGCAGGTTGAGCTTGCGACCGGCAAGCTCGGAGGCCCATACGCCCGAGCTCGGGATGACCTGCATCGCGCCGATGGCATTGGCGACCGAGACCTGGCGCTGGTTCCACCCGGACTCCTGCCAGGAGATCGCCAGGGC
>JANOHS010000562.1:0-4137 GCA_031406655.1 Micrococcales bacterium | reverse complement strand
GAGCAGGGCGATCACGGACTCGCCACCCTCGAGGCTGAACCGCTTCTGCCCGACGAACTTGGTCTGCAGGAAGGTCTCGAAAGCCTCAGCGGCGTTGAGCCGCCTCAGGATCCGCAGCTGCTCGCTGGCAGAGGTCTTGGCGTAGGGCCCCTCGACCTTGGACTGCAGCCACTCGCGCTGGTCGGGGTCCTGGATGTGCATGTACTCCACGCCGACCGTCCTGCAGTAGGCGTCGCGCAGGATGCCCAGGATCTGGCGGAGCTTGAGCATCGGCACCCCGCCGAAACCGCCGGTGGCGAAGTCGCGATCGAGGTCCCACAGGGTCAGGCCGTGCGAGGTGACGTCGAGGTCGGCGTGGCGGCGCTGGCGGTACTCCAGCGGGTCCGTGTCGGCCATGAGGTGACCGCGCACCCGGTAGGCGTGGATCAGCTCTTGCACCCGGGCCGTCTTGTTGACGTCCGAGTCGTGGCTGGCCGAGATGTCCTGGATCCAGCGGATGGGCTCGTAGGGGACCCGCAGCGACTCGAAGACCTCGTCGTAGAAGCGGCTCGAGCCCAGCAGCAGCTCGTGCAGGATGCGCAGAAACTCACCGGACTGCGCGCCCTGGATGATGCGGTGGTCATAGGTGGAGGTGATCGTGATGGTCTTGCTGACGGCGTTGCGGTTCAGCGTCTCCTCGCTCGCACCCTGCCACTCGGCCGGGTACTCCAGCGCTCCGACGCCGATGATCGCGCCCTGGCCGGACATCAGCCGTGGCACGGAGTGGACCGTGCCGATCGTGCCGGGGTTGGTCAGGCTGATCGTCGTGCCCTGGAAGTCCTCGACCGTGAGCTTGTTGTTGCGAGCCTTGCGGACGATGTCCTCGTATGCCGTCCAGAAGTGCGTGAAGTCCATCGCCTCGGTCGACTTGATGCTCGGCACGAGCAGCGTGCGGGTGCCGTCGGGCTTGGCCATGTCGATCGCCAGGCCCAGGTTGATGTGCGCCGGGGTGATCAGCGACGGTTTGCCGTTCCGCTCGCCGAAGCCGTTGTTCATCTGCGGCATCAGGGCCAGCGCCTTGACGATCGCGTAACCAACCAGGTGGGTGAAGCTGACCTTGCCGCCGCGGCTGCGCGCGAGGTGGTTGTTGATGACCACCCGGTTGTCGATGAGGAGCTTGGCCGGGACGGTGCGCACACTCGTCGCGGTGGGCACCGTCAGGCTTGACTCCATGATGGCAACGGTGCGTGCGGCTGCCCCGCGGAGCGGCTGGATCTCGTCCTCGCTGGGCGGGCCGAGTGGAGTGGCAGGGGTGACGTCGCGCGGGGTTGGGGCCGGCTTGGCGGCCGGGACGGTATCCGCGGCCGGCCGGCTCGCCGGAGCCGCTGCGGGAACGGGGCCGGGGACTGTGACTGCTGGGGTCGGCGCGCTGACCTCTGGGGCAGGGGCTGCGGCCTCGGAGGCGGACGGCGTACCCGCGCCATTGCCATCGCCTCCGGCGACGTTGACCGGGTGGTAGTCGGCGAAGAACTCCCACCATGCCGCGTCCACCGAGCTCTTGTCCTGCAGGTACTGCTGGTACAGCTCGTCCACGAGCCACTCGTTGGGGCCGAAGGCCGCCATGGGGTCGTTCGCAGGTGGCTGCTCAGGCACGGCGGAACGCCTCTTTCATTGCACGGACGGGGAACCAAACATCTTCCCCAGCCTAGCGCTCGCAGGCTGCCGCGAACCCCGGCGAGCGCAGATGGCCGCGATCATCTGCGCCGCTATCCGACGACCCGCGGTCAGGTCACGTCGCGGTTGACGGTCAGCAGCGAGCCGATGCCTGCCAGGACCGCGGCGTACGCCACCAGGACCAGCGCGCCGGCCCACCACGCCAGCAGCTCGACGCCTGGCGTGGCGTTGACCTGACCGACCATTGCCGACGTCGCCTGACTGGGCAGGTAGGGGACGATCGTCTGACCCCAGCTGACCAGGCCCAACAGGAATCCCACCAGTGGCTCCAGGATGAAGGCCGCACCGACGGTGATGAGGATCGCGGCGACCTGGTTGGGGATCAGGATGCCTGCGCCCAGCCCGACCAGGGCCCAGAGGCCGAGGACCAGCAGGCTCAACGCGAGGGTGCGGATGATCGGGCCCACCTCGGGAACCGGCGAGAAGCCCTTCACCGCGATGACGGTGGCGCCGACGCCGACCGAGCCGAGCAGGAACACCAGCCCGTAGAAGCCGCCGATGCCAAGCAGTGAGGTCACCTTGGCAACCATGACCCGCACCCGCCTGGGAGTGGACAGGAAGGTGCTGGTGATCGTCTTGTGGCGGTACTCCGAGCCGATTGCCATGACACCGACGACCAGGGTGAGCAGGTAGGCGATGCTCAGGCCGGCCGTGTAAACGGTCGAGACCATCGCGGTGTCGTCCAGACCGGGCAACGGCGGGCCGGCCACACCGCCGGCACCTTGCTGTTGCGAGCCTGGCACCCACACGGCGAAGATCAGCGCGAAGAGGCCGCCGGCCAGAAATACGCCGATGGCCATGCCCCACCACATCCGTGTGGTGAAGAACTTTCGGAACTCCGCCTTGACCGCGCCAGTCATCAGAGCGACGCTCCTTCGTGTGGGGCGGCCGGGGTGGCCGCGGATATCTCATGGTCGGGTGTGCCGGTGCTGCCGGCCCCCCCGGCGATGTTGCGGTTGCGGTTGTCCGGAGTCTCGGTCAGCTGGAAGAAGAGGGCTTCGAGGTCGGTCTGGTGGGCCCGCAGCTCGTAGATCGGCAGACCAGCACGCAAGGCGATGTCCCCCACCTTGGCCATGTCGTCGCCGACCGCCTCGAGGCTGGTCGCATCCGTGGCGTGTGCCTGAACTCCGGCGCCGATCAGGGCGTTGACCAGCGCAGAGGCATCGGAGGTGCGGACGATTGCCCGCTTGTCCCCGTGCAGATCCGCGACCGAGCCCTGCTGGACGAACCGGCCGTTGGCGATGATGACGACGTCGTCGACGGTCTGCTCCACCTCCGAGAGCATGTGGCTGGAGATCAGGATCGTCTTGCCCTGGCCGCTCAGGTGGCGCAAGAGCATCCGCAGCCACCGAATGCCTTCAGGGTCAAGGCCGTTGGCGGGCTCGTCAAGCAGCAGGACCTGAGGGTCGCCCAGGAGTGCGGCGGCCAGGCCCAGTCGCTGGCGCATGCCCATGGAGTAGCCGCCGGCCCGTTGGCGCGCCGCCGCCGGGATGCCGACCATATCGAGCATCTCGTCGACCCGCCTGGTGTCAACGCCTGCGGTGTCCGCCAGAACCCTCAGGTGGTTGCGCCCGGAACGGCCCGGGTGGAAGTTGGTGGCCTCGAGCGCCGACCCGACCACTCGTTGGGGTGTGGCGATCTCGTCGTATGGCACGCCGCCGATCGTCGCGCTGCCGCTGCTTGGTCGGACCAGACCCAGCAGCATGCGCAACGTGGTGGTCTTACCGGCTCCGTTCGGGCCCAGGAAGCCGGTGATCCGGCCGGGCTCGACGGAGAAGCTGAGATCGTCGACGGCTGTGAAGCTGCCGAACCTCTTGGTCAGGTTGCGCACCTCGATGCGCGTCCCCTGTTTCGTGACGTCGGTCATGCGGATCTCCCAACCAGGATCATGCGGCCAGCCAATCACGGTCAAGCCACGCGAGCGCAACGGCACGGCGTGTCCTCAGCGATCCCTCAGCCTTCGGACGAAAGCCAGACCGGACCAGGTGTCGTCGATGGCGCACACCTTGACGTCGACGACGCCTTCGGCGAGGCCGATGTCCCGGACGACGTTCTCGGTCAGATCGGAGGGCACACCGCTCGACCCCTTGGGCCAGCAGATCCACAGCCGCCCCGCCGTGGTTGCGGCCGCGATCGCCGGCGCGATCCTGCGTCGCAGGGTGGCAAGGTTGGGGGCGAACACCAGCACCACGTCATACGGACTCTTTCCGGCACGGGTATGTCGCGCCCTGCACTCCCACGAGCCGAGGTCCGTCCCTACTGGCTGGCCGAGCACCAGGACGCGCGACCCGGCGCTGACCCCGAGCTTGCGGGGGAGGGGAGTGCCCGAGTAGCCGGTGCTCATGATCACCAATGTTGGCAGGGTCAGGGTGTGGACAGGAAGGGACTCTGCCTGCCTTCCCTGCGTCCCCACCCCGACCGTCC
>JANOHS010000526.1:0-2577 GCA_031406655.1 Micrococcales bacterium | reverse complement strand
GGCTTCGACATGGACCAGGTGGTCCAGCGTTGGGAGGACGATGCGGATCTGCTCAAGCTCGGCTCCGGGGCGCTGCTCCACGGTCTGCTCGACGTGATTGTGGACGGGCATTTCGATGCCATCCAGCTGATGGACGACGCGATCGAGTCGCTGGAGGACGGGCTGTTCGACGAGACGGCCGTGACCCGCGCGATCCAGAAGCAGACCTATCGCGTGCGCAAGGAGCTGGTGGAGCTGCGCCGGGCCATCCTGCCCATGCGTGAGGTCGTCAACGCGGTCCAGCGCCATCACACCGATGAGCTGGGTCATGGCAGCGAGCTGGACGGGTGGTACGCCGACCTGTACGACCACGTCCTGCGCGCCTCGGAGTGGACCGAGTCGCTGCGGGACATGGTGACCACCGTCTTCGAGACCAACCTCTCGCTGCAGGACGCGCGACTGAACACCGTGATGAAGAAGCTCACGGGGTGGGCCGCCATCATCGCCGTGCCCACAGCGGTGACGGGTTGGTTCGGCCAGAACGTGGCCTACCCCGGGTTCGGCCAGACCTCAGGCCTGGTCGCGAGCAGCATCGTGATCACCGGGCTCGCGGGCGCGCTCTATGTTGCCTTCCGCCGCCGCAACTGGCTCTAGGCGAAGTCAGCCGCTCGCGTCAGGTGCGTTCGCGAACCGGTGGAACCAGCGCCATGTGCTTCGCGGAGGCGCCCTGCCCGTCGTAGTGCGTCTGAGCGTCCTGCTGGCCGTGGACGATGGCCACAGGGCACTTTGCCCTGTGCATCACGCCCTGGCTTACCGAACCGAGCAGGAGCCCGCCGAACCCACCGCGGCCGCGGGTGCCCACGACCACGAGGCAGGCGTTCTGGCTCTGCCGGATCAGAGCCTCAACCGGGAGCCCGCGCACGCTGTGTCGGCGAACGGCCACATCGGGGTACTTCTCCTGCCAGCCGGCCAGCGACTCGGCAACAAGGGTCTTCTCCTCCTCGGCGAAGGCCTGCCAGTCAACGGTCCAGATGGCCGAGGCACCGGCATCCTCGATGTGGTCCAGCCACCAGGCGTGGACCACGGTGAGGCCCACGCCACGAGAGGATGCCTGCTCGTACGCGTAGGCGATCGTGCTGCTGGACACCTCCGAACCGTCAACACCGACCACCACGGGGGACTCGGCTTCCGGGGTCGGGGTGTCGTGGACGATGACCACGGGACACCGGGCGTGCGCGGCCACCTGCACCGAGACCGATCCCATGAACGCGCCGCGCGCCGCACTCATGCCCCGGGCGCCCACCACCACCGTGTCCGCCGTCTCCGAGGCGTCCACGAGCGCGGGTGCCGGCCTGCAGGCGGGCTCACCCCAGGTGATGACCAGCCCGGGGTTCGTGCGGTGGGCCCGGGTGACGGCGTCCTTGCGGATGCTGTCGGCGAGCTGGCGCAGGCCGTTGATCGCGTACCCCATCCCGAGGTCCGTCATCGGGTACCCGTAGGAGAACGCGTGGATGATGTGCAGAGGCCGCTTTCGTCGGGCTGCCTCCTCGATGGCCCAGCCCAGGGCGAGGTCACTGGTCGACGATCCGTCGACACCAACGACGACGGATCCTCGGGGGGCGGGCTTGCTGCTCATGACGTACTCCCTGGGCATCGTGTTCGACTGCTTACCCACACTGGTCGATCCAGGGGTGCAGGCACAGGGCATTTGGTCCCGCGCAGCCCGGACCAGAGGTCAATGTTGGGGCGGGACCTTTGGCTCTGCCCATAGCTCCCGATGGGCGCGACGATCGGTGTCATGCAGACAGCCACGACGACCTCCGGCTCCGGGGGCGCGCCACCGCCGCCGCACCGCCCACGCGATGTGGTGGCCGGTCTGGTCAACGATGGCATGGCGACCCTGGTCGCAACCGCAGCCGTACGCGAGGCCGTACACCGTGGTGCCAGGGTGCGCTTCGTTCAGGTGATGCCGGCCGGACTGAGTGCCGAGGACCGCTCTGAGATGGATGTGGCGATGTTCGGGGTCGCGCTGCGAGCCCTGCATCGTCAGCGGCGTGTCCCGTGCACCTTCGAGACGGTGGAAGGCGACGCTGCCCGGATGCTGGTCGAACGCAGCACCGGTGCCGCGGTCCTCGTGGTTGGTCGCGACGCGCCCGCCGCCGTCGTGCGGGTCGGCCAGTACTGCCAGGAGCACGCTGCTTGTGACGTCCTGACGATCTCCGGCCCGGACTCGCAGCTCGAGACCTCGGACGGCGCCACGGCGACGACCGCCTGACCGCTGGGACGGACCCCGGTGCGGTGAACGCCCTAGAATCAACGGCGTGGAGTCCGAGGCCGACGCAGAGGGACCAGCATCCTCCCGGCTGGCGACTGCCCCGCTCAAACCCGACGAGGTCCTCGCTGAGCTGCGCATCCAGGCGCAGGCGTCAAGTCGCGCGCAGGAGCGTCTGACGGCGCTGCTGGACGCCGTGATGGCTGTTACCGCCGACCTCGAGCTCTCCGAGGTCCTGACCCGGATCGTGCGGGCGGGTTGCGAGCTGGTCGACGCGAAATACGGGGCGATGGGTGTCCTGGGCACGGACCGCGAGCATCTCGTGG
>JANOHS010000514.1:0-2304 GCA_031406655.1 Micrococcales bacterium | reverse complement strand
GTCGAGAATCAGCTGGTCCCGCCCCACCCCCTGAGTGCACAGCTCGGTCATCCGCTCGGTCAGCGCCTGGCATACATCGGCGACCACGTCGTCGTAGGACGCGTGGTCCTGCATGCTCTGGCTGTGCCCTCGCCAGTGCATGACCACGAACGGCACCTGTGCGTCAGCCACCACCCGAGCCATGTCGGAGTCGGCCAGGCCTCCGCTGACGTCGTTCACGATGGACGCACCCGCCTCGATGGCCTGCGCGGCGACCGCTGCCCTCATGGTGTCGACCGAGACCCGGGCTCCGGCGCGGGACAGCTCGCGGATGACCGGGATGACGCGACGCAGCTCCTCCGCCTCACTGGTGCGCTCGGCGCCGGGACGGGTGGACTCACCACCCACGTCCAGGATGTCGGCGCCTTGCTCCAGCAGGTCCAGCCCGTGAGCGACCGCGGCGTCGGGGGCGAACCACCGGCCTCCGTCGCTGAACGAGTCAGGAGTGACGTTGACGACGCCCATCACCAGTGTGGCGAGCGGTGCTGATGGCTTTGACGGCGTGCGCGAGAGAGCGCGATCGCTCACCGGTGACCGCCCAGCACCAGACCCATCGCCTCGGCGCGGGTCGCAGGGTCACGCAGCTGACCGCGTACGGCCGAGGTGATCGTCCGCGAACCAGGCCGACGGACCCCGCGCATGGACATGCACAGGTGCTCGCACTCGATCACCACCATGACGCCAATGGGCTTGAGGTGCTCGACCAGCGCGTCGGCGATCTGCGAGGTCAGTCGCTCCTGAACCTGGAGGCGCCGGGCATAGACATCCACCAGGCGGGCCAGCTTGGACAAGCCGGTCACCCGTCCGTCGCGGCCCGGGATGTAGCCCACGTGAGCGACCCCGTGGAACGGGACGAGATGGTGTTCGCAGGTGCTGTAGACCTCGATGTCGCGCACCAGGATGAGCTCCTCATGACCGATCTCGAAGGTCGTGGTGAGCACGTCCTCGGGCTGTTGCCTCATGCCAGCGAAGATCTCGCCGTAGGACCTGGCCACCCGGGCAGGGGTCTCCTTCAGCCCTTCGCGGTCCGGGTCCTCGCCGACCGCCAACAGAATCTCGCGAACCGCGCGCTCGGCACGCTCCAGGTCAATGGGAGGTGGGGTCGACATAGCCGCCCTCGGGTACCTCGATCACCGCGGTCGCGGGGTGCTCCTGGACGGGGTTCGTGTCCTGGGGGGGCTTCGACCCGTTCGACATCGCGGCCCGCTCTGCCGGCGTCAGCACGGGCGGTTGGTCGCTGACGTGGCGACGGTCGCTGGAGAGCCACACCGGACGGGCCGGGCGCTTGACCACGTCGGCAAAGAGATCCTTGAGCTGGTCCTTGCCGAGGGTCTCCTTCTCGAGCAGCTCGAGCACCAGTGCGTCGAGCACCTCGCGGTTGTCGTTCAACGCATGCCAGGCCTCGTCGTGGGCCGCCTCGATCAGACGCCGGATCTCCTCGTCGACGACACCGGCCACCGTCTCGGAGTAGTCCCGCTGATGTCCCATGTCGCGGCCAAGGAAGATCTCGGCGCCCTGGTCCTGGCCGAGCTTGATGGCGCCGATCCGCTCGCTCATGCCGAACTGCGTGACCATCCGCCGGGCCAGGCCGGTGGCCTTCTCGATGTCGTTACCGGCGCCGGTCGTCGGGTCGTGGAAGATCATCTCCTCCGCGACCCGACCGCCGAGCGCAAACGCCAGCTGGTCGAGCATCTCGTTGCGGGTCGTGGAGTACTTGTCGTCCAGCGGCATGACCATGGTGTAGCCGAGGGAACGGCCGCGGGGCAGGATCGTGATCTTGGTGACGGGGTCGGTGTTGAGCATCGCCGAGGCGACGAGCGCGTGTCCGCCCTCGTGGTACGCGGTGATCTTCTTCTCCCGGGCGCTCATGATCCGGGTGCGCCGCTGCGGGCCGGAGACCACACGGTCGATCGCCTCGTCCAGAGAGGCGTCGTCAATGAGCTTGCCGTTGCCACGAGCAGTGAGCAGCGCCGCTTCGTTCAGGACGTTGGCCAGGTCGGCGCCGGTGAAACCGGGCGTGCGACGGGCCACCGCGAGCAGGTCCACGCCGGTGGCCAACGGCTTGCCCTTGCCGTGCACCTGCAGGATGTTGTGGCGGCCGATCATGTCCGGCGCATCCACCGCGATCTGGCGGTCGAAGCGACCCGGGCGCAGCAGTGCGGGGTCCAGGATGTCAGGGCGGTTGGTGGCCGCGATCAGGATGACGTTCGTCTTGACGTCGAAGCCATCCATCTCGACCAGGAGCTGGTTCAGCGTCTGCTCACG
>JANOHS010000502.1:0-7224 GCA_031406655.1 Micrococcales bacterium | reverse complement strand
CTGAGAGATACGCCCCGGTGATGGACGTGGGGTGGGTGAGCAGGTCCGCCACGGAGCCCGAGTGGACGACGTGGCCACCGTGCTCCCCTGCACCCGGGCCGATGTCGACGACCCAGTCGGCGGTCGTGATGGTGTCCTCGTCGTGCTCGACGACGATGACCGTGTTGCCCAGGTCCCGCAGTCGGGTCAGTGTCTCGATCAGGCGGCGGTTGTCACGCTGGTGCAGACCGATGGACGGCTCGTCCAGGACGTAGAGCACGCCGACCAGCCCGGAGCCGATCTGTGTTGCGAGCCGGATGCGCTGGGCCTCGCCTCCGGACAGGGTGCCAGCAGGACGGTCCAGCGAGAGGTAGTCCAGACCGACGTCGAGCAGGAAGCCGAGCCGGGCCTCGATCTCCTTGATGACCCGCTCGGCGATCTGACGCTCGCGCGAGGTGAACTCGACGTCCGCCAGGAACTTGGCGCAGTCGGCTATCGCCAGCGCACAGATCTGGGAGATGTTCTGACCACCGACGAGAACGGCCAGCGACTCGGGCTTGAGCCGGGCCCCACCGCACTCAGGGCACGGCACCTCTCGCATGTAGCCCTCGTAACGCTCACGCGACCACTCGGAGTCGGTCTCGGCGTGCCGCCGCTTGACGAAAGGAACCACACCCTCGAACCCTGTGGTGTAGGAACGGTCCCGGCCGTAGCGGTTGCGGTACTTGACGTGGACCTTGTAGTTCTGTCCGTGCAGGATCGCCTCACGCGCCCGGTCCGGCAGGGAGTGCCACGGCTTGTCCAGCGAGAACTTCAGGTCCTCGCCCAACGCGGCCAGGACACGCTGGAAATACTCGGCAGAACCAGATCCCTGGGCCCAGGGCGCAATCGCTCCCTGGCTGATCGACAGGTCCTCGTCGGGGATCAGCAGCTCCGGGTCAACCTCCAGCTCCGTGCCCAGACCGGTGCACTTGGCACAGGCACCGAAGGGGGAGTTGAACGAGAACGATCGCGGCTGGACCTCGTCCATCGCCAGCGGGTGGTCGTTGGGGCAGGCCATCCGCTCCGAGTAGCGCCGTTCCCGCCCGGGGTCCTTCGCGTCAAGGTCAACGAACTCGACGACCAGGACACCGGACGCCAAGCCGAGCGCGGTCTCCACCGAGTCGGTCAGCCGACGCTTGGCCCCGGTGTCTTCGCCCTTGGCCACGAGACGGTCGATGACGACCTCGATGGTGTGCTTCTTCTGCTTCTCGAGGACGGGTGGCTGGCTCAGGGACACGACCTCGCCATCGACCCTGGCGCGAGAGAAACCCTTGGTCTGGAGCTCGCTGAACAGGTCGACATACTCACCTTTGCGGGCCTGCACCACCGGGGCGAGCACCTGGAACCGGGTGCGCTCGGGGAGCTCCAGCAGGCGGTCGACGATCTGTTGCGGGCTCTGGCGGGTGACGGCCTGGCCGCACACCGGGCAGTGCGGGCGCCCGGCGCGCGCAAACAGCAGCCGGAGGTAGTCGTAGACCTCGGTGATCGTCCCCACGGTGGAACGGGGGTTGCGGTTGGTCGACTTCTGGTCGATCGAGACCGCCGGCGACAGGCCCTCGATGAAGTCGACATCGGGTTTGTCCATCTGCCCGAGAAACTGACGCGCATAGGCGCTGAGCGACTCGACATATCGGCGCTGGCCCTCGGCGAAGATCGTGTCGAAGGCCAGGGATGACTTGCCCGACCCGGAGAGCCCGGTGAACACGATGAGGCTGTCCCGCGGCAGATCGACGGAGATATCGCGCAGATTGTGCTCGCGGGCTCCGCGCACGACGAGACGGTCGTGTTGGTATCTGGCTGGGCTGGTGGTCACGTCGGGCACGTCCGCAATCGTAGGTGGCGTCACTGACAACACAGAACGGACGGCATACGGTTCAGTCATGCCTGCTGCCCTGCCCATCGAGGACTACGCCGTCCTCGGCGACACCGGCACGGCGGCCCTTGTCGGGCGGGACGGGTCGATCGACTGGCTGTGCCTGCCACGGTTCGACTCCCCTGCGTGTTTTGCCGCACTGGTCGGCTCACGGAGCAACGGTCGCTGGCTGCTGGGACCAGTGGGGCCGTCGCGGACGAGCCGCAGGTATGTCGGCAACAGCTTCGTCCTCGAGACGACCCACGAGACGCCCACGGGGGTGGTCCGCGTGACCGACTTCATGCCGATCGGTGATGGTCGCGCCGACGTCGTGCGCCGGATCCAGGGGGTCTCCGGAACGGTGCGCATGCGCCACGAGTGGGTGGTTCGGTTCGGCTACGGCAAGGTCCGCCCGTGGGTCAGCCGTCGCACCGAGTCCACGCAGGCCGGCTCAGCCAGGATGATCTCGGCCATCGCAGGACCGGACATGCTCGTGCTGCGCGGAACGCGCCTCCCCCATTCCGTCGACGGACGCCACGAGGATGAGTTCGACGTCACGGCGGACGAGCGCCTGACCTTCTCCACGACCTGGTTCAAGTCCCATCTCCCCGTGCCTCCGCCGATGGACGTGGACGACGGGGTCGACCGGACCGTGGCGCTCTGGGAGGAATGGGCTGGGCGGTGCGACCACACCGGGCCCTACCGGGAGGCGGTCGTGCGCTCGTCGCTCGTCCTGAGGGTTCTCACCCACGGTGGCACAGGGGGCATCGTGGCGGCTCCCACGACCTCCTTGCCCGAGCAGTTCGGCGGGTCGCGCAACTGGGACTACCGGTTCTGCTGGCTGCGTGACGCGTCGCTGACCGTGGAGGCGCTGCTGGGGTCCGGCTACCGGGAGGAGACCGTGCTGTGGCGCAACTGGCTGTTGCGTGCGGTTGCCGGCGACCCCCAGGACATGCAGGTCATGTATGCCGTGGACGGGTCGCGTGAGCTGCCCGAGAGGGAGCTGGATCACCTTGGCGGGTATGCGAGCTCGCGTCCGGTCCGGGTCGGCAATGCCGCCGTCGACCAACGGCAGACGGACGTCCTGGGCGAGGTGATGGCTGCCCTCGACCTGGCCCGCGAGCATGGGCTGGCCGACTCCCATGAGTCATGGGCCCTGCAGCGCGCGCTGCTCGCGAACCTGGCCAGGCACTGGGACGAGCCGGACAACGGCCTGTGGGAGATCCGGGGACCACGGCGCCACTTCACCCACTCACGCGTGATGGTATGGGTGGCGTTCGACCGAGCCATCAGAGCAGTCGAGCGACACGGTCTGTTGGGTCCGGTCGAGCGGTGGCGCGAGCTTCGGGCCACCGTGCACGCGGAGGTGATGGACCGCGGATACAACGCCCAGAGGGGTTGCTTCACCCAGCACTACGACAGCACGGAGGTCGACGCCGCGCTGCTGTTGCTGCCGACCGTCGGGTTCATCGCAGGTGACGACCCTGCGTTCCTGGGCACGATCCGCGCTGTCGAGCAGGACCTCATGCGGGACGGCCTCGTGCTGCGCTACCGAACCGAGGCCGGCATCGACGGCCTGCCAGGCGATGAGCATCCCTTCCTGGCCTGCTCCTTCTGGCTGGTCAGCGCCTACGCTCAGGCCGGACGGCTGCAGGATGCGCACGCCCTGATGAGCCGCCTCGTGGCACTGGCCAACGACGTCGGTCTGCTGTCCGAGGAGTACGACCCCGCTCAGGCCCGTATGGTCGGCAACTTCCCGCAGGCGTTCTCGCACCTTGCGCTGATCGGAGCCGCCCTGGCACTCGATGACGCCGACCGGGCAACGACCGAAGATGCCCGCCAAGAAAGGACTGTGACCATCTGATGCACACCACCTCACACCTGTCGGACAACCTGGCGCTGCTGACTCACGAGACCGGCCTGTTGCTGCGCACAGCCGCGGCCATGGACGACGAGGACATCCGGGCCGCCAGTCTTTGCGAGGGCTGGAGCCGTGCCCATGTGCTCTCCCATATCGCCCGCAACGCCGACGCGCTCGGCAACCTTGTCAGCTGGGCTGTCACGGGCACACCTCGGGCCATGTACTACTCGCCCGACGCACGGGACGCGGACATCGCTGCCGGCTCGACCAGGGGTGCCCTGGAGATCTTCACCGATCTTGAGGACTCAGCCGCGCGGTTCGCCGCGGCGGCAACGGGTCTGGCCGGCGCCCCGGAACAGGTCGAGGTGGAGATGCGCGGCGGTCGCACGGTGCTCGGAGGCCAGCTTCCGACGCTTCGGCTGACTGAGGTCGTGTTCCATCACGTCGACCTGGTCGCCGGCTACACGTTCGCAGAGGCAGACCCCGGCTTCGTCGAACGAGCGATCACGATTGCTGTCAACCGGTTCACGTCGAGAAGCGAGCCGCCCTCGATCACCCTGCGCAGTGAGGAGGGCGGCGCGTGGTCGATGGGTGACGGAACCCAGATCATCAGCGGGAGCAATGCTGCGCTGCTGCTCTGGCTCGCGAGAGGCGACGTGACCGGTGTCTCCAGTGACTCGGCCTTGCCCCAGCTGCCCTCCTGGGGTTGAGGCGGGGAGCCAGTCCCTGCGTCAGGCGCCCGAGATGACGCGCGAACGAAGGTGGAGCGGCCAGGTCTCCTCCGAGGCATGGGTGGTTATCAACGCGGCCGCCTGAAGCCGCGAGTGGACGCCAAGCTTGGTGAGCAGGTTCTGCACGTGGGTGCGGGCGGTACTCCTGTGCACACCAAGCTGATCCGCCATCTGTTCGGTGCTCAGACCGTCCATGATGCAGCGCAACACCTCCCACTCACGCTCAGTCACGAACTTCAGCACCCAGAGTGGGTCGTCCTCCTTGACGGAAGGGCGCAGTGCCTCGTGAAGCATGAGGGGATCCACCGCCAGGTGCCCCTGATGGGCCAGCTCCAGCGCCTCGATGATGGCCCCGATGGGCTTTTCTTTTCCGACGACGCCCTGAGCACCCTGGGCCAGGGCGTCCGCCACCACACCCCTGTTGAGCGAGCCTGACAGGATCACCACCTTGGTGCCGGCGCTCACCTCATGGATCCGGCGGATTGCGGCGAGCCCGTTGCCATCAGGGAAGTTCACGTCGAGCAGACACACATCGGGCTGGTACTCACGGCAGGCGTCAACCGCCTCGTGCGGATCGAGGGCTGTCGCGACGACCGTGTGCCCGTGGTCGCTGAGCGCCATGCTCAGCGCTTCGACCAGCATCAGGTGGTCGTCACAGATCAACAGCCTCATGAAGCCAGTGCCCTTGATGTCACCCGGGGCAGCACGATCCGCGCGACCATGCCACCAGCAGCGCCCGGGCTGAGCTCGAAGCCGCCACCGCAGACTGAGACGAGCGCGCGGGTGATCGTGAGCCCGAGTGAGTTGTGGACGGGCACGTGTCCAAGCCCGGGGCCGTCATCGACGACCCGGATGACTATCTCCCGCGCGTTGCGGGTCACGTCCACGGTGACGTACCCGCCTGGGCCGGCAGCGCGCGCCGCGTTGTCCAGAACGCAGCTGATGGCACGTCCGAGGGCCACCGGTGACGCAACAGCCATGGCGCGGTCAGTGCTGATGAACCCGATCTCGCAGTCGGCTGTGTGCTGCGCACGCAGAACACACCCCGACGCCAGGGAAGCGACATCAACGCTTCCGGGTGGGTCGTCAGCAGCGCCGCCGATAACGGCCTCGACCATGTCGGCAAGCCACTGGGCCTGGTCCAGGATCCCGTCAAACCTGCGACGGACGTCCCCTCCGTCCGCTCCCGCCAGCAGCAGGATGGCAGCCAACGGCTGGCGTAGGTCGTGACAGAGTGCGCGCACCGTGTCGACACACCGGGGAGCCTCCGCAGGCTGCGCCATCGTCGACACCTCTTGCCAAGGTACAGCTGTCATGCGCTGTCCACCCCTATCCAAACAGCCACGTGCGGAAACAATTGCCTTCAGGAAGGCCGCTGACCCCTGCCGGGACCGGTTCCTGATCCTGAACCAACTGATACCAAATCTTGAACCAACTGATACCAGCCAACATCGCCACGGTAGAACTGACAGAGCCGGGCGAACAATGGTCATTCGGGACTAGTGCCGGTGTCACCATTGGGCCTATGACCTACACCGGCGATGTCAGACCAGGTGGTCCCAGCGACCGGCGTGACCTGCGGCTTCTGACGATACGAAAAGCAAGCGTCGGGACGATGGCGAACAACGTCTATCTCCTGACCTGCCTCCGCACCGGCAGAGCGCTGCTCATCGACGCCGCCGACGACCCACAACGCATCATGTCGCTGCTCGCAGAAGGCGGCGGCGGCCTGGACACGATCGTGACGACCCACCAGCACTGGGACCACCACCGCGCCCTCGAGCTGGTCGCGGCGACGACCCACGCGACCACCGCGGCGGGCGAGGCCGACGCGGACGCACTGCCCGTCGTACCGACCCGTCGACTGGTGCACGGCGACGCCCTCACCTTCGGTCAGATCACCCTTGTGGTCATTCACCTTCGCGGGCACACCCCGGGATCGGTGGCGCTGGTCTACGGGGACCCCTACGGACACACCCACATCTGGACCGGAGACTCGCTCTTTCCGGGTGGTGTCGGAAATGTCCAGAACGACCCCGGACGTTTTGCCTCGCTGTTGGCCGATGTCCAGACCCGGATCTTCGACCTCTATGACGACGACACCTGGATCTACCCCGGCCACGGTTCGGACACCACCCTTGGCGCCGAACGCCCACAGCTGCAGACATGGCGCGAACGAGGCTGGTAGACGCAGCGGGCCGCCGACGTCCGGCGGCGACAGCGATCAGGCTGTCAGGCTTCGTCTGCGATGAGCGCGTGCCTTGGCCCTGTTGCCACAGACCTCCATGGAGCACCACTGACGCGAGTGGTTGCGTGACGTGTCGTAGAACGCCCAACGGCAGTCGTCCGCCGGGCAGATCTTGACCCGGTCGAGCCGCTGCTCGATGGCGACCTTGGCTGCTGCCGCAGCGATGAGACCAACGCCCGTCCGGGAGCTCAGCTCGACCTGACCGTCAACGGTCAGCGCCACCTGTATGCCGACCTGCTGTGGCTGCCCGCAGCGCTCGCCACTCGCCAGCGCCCGCAGGTCGTCACGCAGCTCGCGAGCCTGCTCGAGGTCGCGGGGGCCCTGCTTCCCGAAGCACCCGTCCAGGCCCTCGGCGCTCAGCCACGAGCGCCAGCCGTCGACCGTGTCCAGGGCATCCGAGCCGGCGTCGACGTCCAGGGTGTTGATGAACCTCACGATCAGGTCTGCGGGATCGCCGCAGACGTCGAGCAGGACTGTGTCGCTGGAAGCTTGCACGTAACCAGTGTAGCAA
>JANOHS010000436.1:0-13356 GCA_031406655.1 Micrococcales bacterium | reverse complement strand
CGTGAGCGAGCAGATCGTGAACCAGCACAGCGAAACCGGGGTCGGAGCCGTTCTTGCCGTTGATGCCGGAACCACCGGTGTCACCGTGCTGCTGGTGACCGAGGAAGCCGATGTGCTGTCCCGCGGTTATGCCGAGTTCGCCCAGCACTTCCCGCAGCCCGGCTGGGTCGAGCACTCTCCCGAGGAGATCTGGCAGGCCACGCTGACCGCCACTCAGACCGCCCTGGACGCCGCTCCCGATGCCGTGGTTCGGGCCGTGGGCATCACCAACCAGCGTGAGACGGCAGTTCTGTGGGATCGGCAGACACTGGCCGCGCCCAGGCGCGCCATCGTCTGGCAGGACCGGCGCACCTCAGCGATCTGTGAGCGCCTGGAGTCAGCCGGTCATGGGGCCCGGGTCACCGAGCTGACCGGTCTGCGGCTCGACCCCTACTTCACGGGGACCAAGCTGACCTGGCTGCGCGAGAACGACGCTCGGGCTTGGGCCGGCGTCGCCTCGGGACAGGTGGTCGTCGGCACCGTCGACTCCTACCTCGTCGCCCGGATGACCGGCGGCTCCGCCCACGTCACCGACGCCTCGAACGCCTCAAGGACCCTGCTGTATGACGTGCGGCAAGGCGCGTGGTCCGAGGAGCTCTGCGAGCTGATGGGGGTTCCTCTGGCCGCACTGCCCGAGGTGGTGTCGAACTGGGGCGGGACCATTCGCACCGACCCGGCGTCCTTCCTCGGCATCGACGCGCCCATCTCTGGTATGGCCGGGGACCAGCAGGCCGCCCTGTTCGGTCATGCCTGCTTCGGCGTGGGTGACGCCAAATGCACTTATGGGACCGGCTCGTTCATCCTGGTCAACACGGGAAATAGGTTGCAGCGCAGTGACGCCGGGCTCTTGTCGACGGTCGCCTGGCAAGCTCCCGACGGCACCTTGACCTACGCTCTCGAAGGCGCGGTCTTCGTCACGGGTGCTGCGATCCAGTGGCTGCGAGACGGCCTTCAGATCATCGGGTCCGCGGCCGAGACGGCAGCCATCGCGGGCACGGTCAGCGACTCACAGGGAGTGGTGTTCGTGCCCGCGCTGACGGGTCTTGGCGCACCACACTGGGACCCGCAGGCGAGAGGCTCGATCCACGGCATCACCCGCGGCACCACCCGGGCGCACCTGGTCCGAGCGACCCTGGAGGCGATCTGCTTCGAGGTCCGCGACGTGTTCGACACCATCGAGACGCCGATCCCGGTGCTTCGCGTCGACGGCGGAGGCAGCCAGAACCCCCTGCTCATGCAGCTGCAGGCCGACCAGCTCGGCGTGCCTGTGGAGCGCCCCCGGATCGCAGACACCACCGGTCTGGGCGCGGCGTTCCTGGCCGGCCTGGGCACGGGCGTCTGGTCCAGCCAGGAGGAGATCGCCGCGACCTGGGCGCTGGAGCGACGGTTCGAGCCCCGCCGCGGCGCCCGCGGCGCAACGGACGCGGCATACCGGCAGTGGCTCAAGGCCGTCGAACGCAGCAAGGCCTGGGAGGAGCAACCCGGCCCCAGCCGCTGACCCTGGTGTCGGACCGACTTCGCGCAGATTGGCCGCGACTCATTGCCACTCCGGGAGTCGTGGAGGATAGTGAAATGGCCCCGGCGGGCCGTCGGGGCTCCGCAGCTACGAAAGGGGTTTCGCCGTGTTTGCACGTTCCACCACATTCCAGGCCCGACCCGGTTCGATCGACGAGGGCATCGCGTTCGTCCAGAACGAGGTGATGTCGGCGGCGATGGCCATCGAGGGCTGTATCGGCCTGTCGATGATCTGCGACCGTGAGTCGGGGCGCTGCATCGCCACCAGTGCCTGGTCGACCCAGGACGCGATGGACAGCAGCGAGCCGAAGATGGCGCCGATACGCGAGCGGGGGTCGGAGATCTTCGGGTCCCAGCCAACGGTGGACCGGTGGGAGATCGCAGTGGTGCACCGCCATGCCGTCTCTGGTGAGGGCGCCTGCGTGCGCTGCACCTGGCTCGCCATGGACCCCGCAGGGGTCAAGGACGCCGTCGAGACCTACCGGATGGCCGTGTTGCCTGCGCTGGAGGAGATGAACGGCTTCTGCAGCGCGAGCCTGATGGTCGACCGCGTTACCGGTCGGGCGGTCTCCTCCGCAACGTTCACCAGCCGAGACGCGATGGTGGCCTCGCGCGCGGCCGCTGAGACGGTGCGCTCGCGTACTGCCCAGGACATCGGAGCCACGGTGACCGACATCCGCGAGTTCGAGCTCGCGCTTGCGCACCTGCACGTGCCCGAGATGGCCTGATCGGGGCGCCGTCCCCAACGTCGAAGGATCCACACCGAACGACCGGGAACGGCGTACCGTCTAACTTCCGCAGCTAACCCGTCCCAACCAGGGAGAACCATGGCCGACAAGTCGCCTCGACAGCACATGTCCAAGCAGGCAGGCAAGTCTCTGAAGGAGAAACGCGCCGAGAAGCACGCGAAGGCTGACGGCAACAAGACCGAGATCGTGCCGCCGGGCAAGAAGCACTGAGTCCCCGCCCCGGGGGCGCCGTCCAGCTCTGACCATCGCCGTGTCCGCTGACCTCTGGTAGCGGCGCACGTGCTGGCCTGCCAAGATGGGCGATCGTATGCGCGCCCTACGTAACCCCTTCGGATCCCTGCCGCCTGAGGTAGCCGTCCTCACGGCCGTGGCATTCTCGGTGGCCCTCGGGTTCGGGATAGTCGCGCCCGCGATCCCGCTGTTCGCCAAGGACTTCGGCGTCAGCAACTTCGCCGCGGGCGCAGTCATCTCGGTCTTCGCGCTCGTGCGCTTCGTCTCGGCTCCGTTGGCCGGCCGGTTGGTCAACCGCCTCGGCGAGCGCCTGGTGCTTGCTACCGGGATCGGTATCGTCGGAGTCTCCAGCCTGCTGGCCGGTCTGTCCGGCAGCTACTCCCAGCTGATCCTGCTCCGCGGTGTCGGCGGCCTCGGCTCGGCGATGTTCACCGTCTCGTCGTTCGCCCTGCTGCTGCGGGTCGTCGCTCCCAACCAGCGTGGCCGGGCCGCCGGCACCTACCAGACCGGGTTCCTGCTGGGGGCCATCGCCGGGCCCGCCTTCGGTGGCCCGCTGACCGCGTGGTCCTTGCGTGCGCCGTTCTTCGTCTACGCGATCACCCTGTTGGCTGCCGGCAGCGTGGCCACGGTGTTCCTCGCCCGTGCGGCGCTGCGCGAGCGAGAGGTTCTCGCGGGCACTGCCGACCATGCACCTACCCCCCTCGGGACCGCCCTGCGAAGCTCCGCCTACCGGGCCGCAGTTGCCAACAACTTCGCCATCGGCTGGGCGGTGTTCGGCGTCCGCTCGTCACTCATACCTCTCTTCGTCGTCGAGGGGCTGCGCCTCGGTCCGTCCTGGACCGGTGCGGGGCTGGCCCTGTCCGCAGTGGTGCAGGCACTCGTGCTCATCCCGGCGGGTCGGCTGGCCGACAGCAGCGGACGGCGCCCCTTCCTGCGCGCCGGGGCCCTCATCTCACTGGTCGCGGGGGTCGCGATGGCGTTCGCCGGTGGACCTCCTGCCTTCCTGCTCGGGATGGCGCTGTACGGAACGGGCTCGGCGCTGCTCGGTGTGTCCTCCGCCGCCATCGTGGGCGACGTCATCGGCGGGCGCGGCGGAACACCGGTCGCCGCCTTCCAGATGGCTTCGGACGCAGGCGCCTTCATCGGGCCGCTCGTTGCCGGCGTGCTGGCCGACGCGGCGTCGTTCGAGGTGGCGTTCCTGGCGACGGCTGCGGTCTCCGGGCTTGCGTTCGCCACGACCCTGGTCATGCCGGAGACGCAGCAGCGCCAGCCGGTTGCCTGACCACCAAACCTAGGGACGGTGCGGTGGATCAGGGACCAAACCTAGGGCGGCTGCCACGATCCCCCACGCGATCAGCTTGCCGCGCGCTCGTCGCCCTGCGAGGTTGGCGGACGCTCCTGGTTGTCGGGAGCCGAAGTGGGCTCTTCCACGGAGTCCTCGCTCTCGAGGGTGGCGCCATCGCCCTTGACTGCTCTGTCGAACTTGTCGAACCTGTCGGCGGCGTGCTGGAACTCCTTGGCCTTGGCCTTGGCCGCGGTCAGCAGACGGTTCTTCATCGACGTGGCGTACATGTCGACATACTCCTGCTGCGACAGGAGCATCACCTCGTACATGATCTCGTCGGTGATGGAGCGCAGGACGAACCTGTTCTCCTCCATGCCCTCATAGCGGGAGAAGTCCAACGGCTTCCCTATGCGCACACCGATGCGCATGATCTTGGGGACCTTCTTCCCAGCCGGCTGCGCCTTGTCGGTACCGATCATGGCCACGGGCAGCACCGGGCAACCAGCCTCCAGTGCCATTCGGGCCACGCCGGTGCGTCCGCGGTAGAGCCGGCCGTCAGGCGAGCGCGTGCCTTCGGGGTAGATGCCCAGCACGTCGCCTCGGCGTAGGACTTTCATGCCACTTCTCAGTGCCGCCTCGCCTGCCATCCCACCCGATCGGTCGACGGGCAGCTGGCCTGCGCCCCGGAAGAAGGCTGCGGTCGCCCGGCCCTTGAAACCACGCCCGGTGAAGTAGTCGGACTTGGCCAGGAAGGTGACCCGGCGCGGTACGACCAGCGGCAGGAAGAAGGAGTCCGAGAACGAGAGGTGGTTGCTGGCGAAGATCGCTGCGCCCTCGGCCGGGACGTTCTCCTGGCCCTCGACCCACGGGCGGAAAAGCAGCCTCAGGATCGGCCCGAGAACCAGGGTCTTGAGCACCCAGTAGAACAACCCGGACCACCTCCACCAATGTGATACACCAGACACGTCCCCGACGCGTGAACTCTACGACACTATGCGCCGCTGACTCCTCGTGCGAGGATTTGGCCCAAGGAACAGCCCGGCTTTCCCCGACGACTCAGGAGTGAACCTGTGGCCATTCTGCCCGGTGCCGAACCGTTCAACCATGACGGCTCCGACGTCGGTGTCCTGTTGTGCCACGGCTTCACCAGTACGCCACAGAGCATGCGCCCGTGGGGGGAGTACCTCGCCGAACGGGGCTACACGGTGCGCGCCCCGCGGCTGCCCGGGCACGGCACCACCTGGCAGGAGATGAACCACACCGGCTGGCAGGACTGGTACGCCTGCGTGGACACGGCCTTCCGCGAGCTGCACGAGTCCTGTGACCGCGTAGTCGTCGGGGGCCTGTCCATGGGAGCCACCCTGGCGCTGCAGCTGGCTCAGGAACACGGACCCCGCATCAGCGGTCTGATCCTGGTCAACCCCGCAGTCAAGCTGGACGGCCCACTCGTCCGGCAGCTCCTCATCCGCCTGCTCCCGGTCCTGAAGCACGCCGTGCCGTCGTTGGGAGCCATCGGCAACGACGTCAAGAAGGATGGCGTCACCGAGCAGGCCTACGCCCGCAACCCGCTGAAGGCACTTGACTCGCAGTTCGTCGGATGGGAGTCAGTTGTGCGGGACCTGCCCGAGGTCACCCAGCCGGTGCTGCTGCTGCGATCACCACAGGACCATCTCATCCCAGCGTCCAGCTCGGCGCTGGTTCTGTCCAGGATCTCGAGCCGTGATGTCACAGAGATCCTGCTCGAGGACTCCTACCACGTTGCCACCATTGACAATGACGCTCCGCTCATCTTTGACGAGTCCGCCAAGTTCATTGAGCGCACCACCCAGACATGAATGACCCAGACCCCCGGTACACATCCGACGGGTTCGACCATGACGCGGTATTCGCGGACATCGTGGCCCACCTGGACGAGGAGGCAGCAGAGCCCTCCCGGACGGCGGCGCCATGGAGCGAGGGTGACGCCACCGAAGACGAGCCAGCCCAGGAGGCCGCGGCTGAACACCCGCCGGATGAGGATCGTCCGCAGGTCTGGCGCGCACATGATGTGGACGACGACTACGAGGAGCACTTCGAACCACCGGCGGTGGCCCCGCTGCCGGTCGGTGACCTGCAGTTCTGGGCCATCATCGCCGGCATGGGCGGCGGGCCCTTGCTGCTGTTGTACCTGGTGCTCTTCAACCGAGAGGCCGGCAGCTTGTGGATCCTGGCCGCCATCGCCATGTCCGTCGGCGGTTTCGCCCTCCTGGTCGCCCGGCTACCTGGTAACCAGGAGGACGATGACGACGGCGCGCGCCTCTGACGCCCGCCGAAACACGCCTCAGCGCAGGGCCACGCCCGAGAGGTCGAGATCTGCCCAGACCGGACGGTGATCGGAGGCCGCCACGAGATCTGAGGCAGAAAGCTCGACCGGGCCGCCCTGCGCGTCGGACAGCTCTGGCGACGCGAAGATGACGTCGATCCGATGGCGGGGGTTGCGGGCCGGGAACGTCGGAGCGTCGGCGGTGACAACGTGCAGCCTTCCGGAGATGGCGCTCCAGGCCCGCCCATCCGAAGTCTCGTTCAAGTCAGCAGCGACGACCAGCGGCCCACTTCTTCCAAGCTCATCCATGACGGCCGTCGCGTGCCTCACGCGCTCGTCCGCGTCCAGGCTCAGGTGCATGCTGACGAATCCCACGCTCTGGTGACCGGGCAGGCGCACGCGGCTCACGGCATACCCGCGCCCACGCTGTGGTCGGGCGACCTTGAGCGGGACCGGCCGCACGTTCGCGGCGTCCATGCGCAGGCTCGACATCACCGTCGTCCCGCCGCTGCCACGGTGGCCGCCCGACCAGTGCAAGCCACACCGGGCGGCAAACGCGGCAATTCTGTTGCTGGACAACGCGTGTCGCGGGACCTCCTGCAGACACAGGACATCGGGGTTGATGGTCCGCACGACCCGTGCCGCTGCGTCGGTGTCGTCCTTGAAGTCGTGCAGGTTGTACGTGGCGACGCGCAGGATGTGGCGCACGTCAGCCGACCTGCGGGTCAGCGGTGCAGCGGGCGAGGTCAGCCGCCCCGATCAGGCCCGCTTCGTTGCCGAGCCGGGCGGCGACGATGCGAGCCTCCGGACGGTATCCGCGGCCGGTGAGCTGCCGCTTGAACGTCTCACGCGCAGAGTCCAGCAACAGGTCACCTGCAGCGCTCACGCCTCCGCCGATGACGAACGTGCCAGGGTCGAAGGCCGCCGCCAGGTTGGCGATCCCGACCCCCAGCCAGCTGCCTATCTCGGCGAGCAGCTCTCGAGCGGTCGGGTCGCCATCGCGCGCGGCCTGCGTGATCAGTGGGCCGGTCAGGCTGCCCGGACGACCCTCAACGCGATCGAGCAGATCGTTGGCAATCGGGGAGTTGGCCGAGAACAGTGAGCGCGCCTCTCGCACCAGCGCATTGCCGCTGGCGTACTGCTCCCAGCACCCGCGGTTGCCACATTCGCACCGGTGGCCGCCAGGTACGACCTGCATATGTCCGAACTCGCCGGCGATGCCGAAGCGTCCGCGTTCCACCTGGCCGTTGACCAGGATGCCGCCGCCGATGCCCGTGCCCAGGGTGATCATCATCACGTGGGTCTCCCCCTGTGCGGCACCGAACTTCCACTCGGCCCAGACCGCCGCGTTGGCGTCGTTGTCGACGAAGATCGGCACAGCCACCCGCCTTTGCAGGGCCTCCCTGAGTGGTTCGTGCCGCCAGGACAGATGCGGGGCGAAAACCACTGTTGCCCGATCCGCAGCGACAAAACCAGCGGCGCCGATACCAACAGCAGCAACGGTTTCCGACCCCACGACCTGCATCAGCTCGTCGACGACATCAACGATCGTGTCCTCGACGACCGAGGGACTCTTGGATCGGTGCGGCGTGTCCCGACGAGCGCGGTGGGTGATCAGGCCATCCACGTCAACCACACCGCCCGCGACCTTGGTGCCACCGATGTCGATGCCGATGGCAAGCGGGCGGCTCACCCGCGTGACCGGGCTGCGAGGTCGGCGACGCCAATCATTCCTGCGTCATCACCCAGGCTCGCCAGGGCGAACCTGGCTTCCGGGCGATGCCCTCGTCCGGTGAGCTGGCGACGAAAAGCGGCAAGTGCGGGATCGATGAGAAGGGCACCCGCCTCGGACACTCCCCCGCCCAGGACGATCAGCTCGGGGTCCAGGATCGCGGCTACCGAGGCCAGGCCCTCACCGATCCATGCTCCGAGATCGGCCAGCAGCTCGACGGCGGCCGGATCGCCCTCGGCGGCCGCTGCGGTGATGTCCGGTCCGCCCAGCGCTGAGGGGTTGCCAGCGCACAGGTCGCTCAGACGCGCAGCGTGCGGACTTCCGGAGGCGACGAGCTCCCGAGCCTCCCGCAACAGGGCGCTGCCGCTGGCGTACTGCTCCCAGCAGCCCCGATTGCCGCAACCGCAACGTATTCCGTCCGGGACCACGCGCATGTGGCCAAGCTCGGCGGCCACACCGAAGGCACCGCGCATCAGCACGCCGTCGGCCACGACGCCGCCCCCGATGCCGGTACCCACGGTGACCATGACCATGTGGTCCGCCTCGGCAGCTGCACCGAAACGGAACTCCCCCCAGGCCGCAGCGTTGGCATCGTTCTCGATGACGACTGGCAGGTCGAGGACCGACTCGAGACGCGCTTTGAGCGGCTCGTTGCGCCAGGCCAGGTTCGGGGCGAAGTAGACCAGGGACCCAGAGCTGTTGATGAAGGCGGCGCAGGCGACGCCGACGGCATCGATCTGGCGCTCGTTCGAGAGCTCCTTGATCAGGTTGGCAGCCTCCGCGGTGATGGCCGCCGGGTCATGGGCCGGAGTGTTCTTACGGCCCCTTGCCAGAATCACGCCGTCCTCGCCGACGACGGCGCCAATGATCTTGGTGCCCCCGATGTCCAGTCCGATGGTTGCGCTCATCGCGTCATCCTTGCTCCTCGTCATCCACTGGGACGTCCTGGACCGTGGCACGACCTCCGCCGGACGTCGTCCGTGACGCTGGTCCGCCGGGCGACGCCTGGTGTGATGACCGGGACTGGGTTGCCACGTCCCGCAGGCTGACGGCCAGGGCGGTCGCAAGGTCGGCCAACCGTTCCACGGTCTCCGGCCGGATCGACCGCAGGAAGGCGATTCCCTGGCAGAGGGGGCACAGCCTGCAGGCGGCAGGGGTGCTGTCGCTGGCGCCACCGCAGGCGCTGCAGGTGCCGTCGGCGGGGGTGTCCTCGCGGTGGCCCGATCCACCCGAGGAATCCGGCGCCTCGGACGAGCCCCGGGCCGGCCCACCGGCATACGGGCTGGACCTTTGGCCCGGGCCGGCGCTGGAACGAGCCATCGAGGCCATGGCGTCGATGAGCCAGGCGGCCTCCTCGGCAACGGTGCCGTTCGCGGCGGGCGTCTGCTCAGTCATTCTTGGGCCACATCTTCTCGTCGGGAACGAACCGGACCCGCAGCGCGGCGTTGCGCACCGTCGCTCCGGTGACGACACACCGACGCAGAACGCTGGGCAGTGACAGGACCCGGCGCTGGTCACCGACCGACACAAGCAGCTCGTCGTCGCGCCGCTTCAGGTCCACCGCAGCAGCTGTCACCAGCGGCAGCGGCAGGGTCAGGAGATAGCCGCCGTCCTCAGGTTTCACCGTCATGCCTAGTGAGGGTGGGATCACCAGCACGTCACGGACGTCACCGGTGCGCGCCTCGGCCAGCGCGGCAAGCGCGTCGACGCCCACCGGCTCGTGCGAGAGGTAAGGCGTGATCACGATCGGCAAAGGCTCGAACGAGCGACGGACCTCGGCCAGACCGCGCTGCTGGGCCTCGTTCCAGCCGGCCAGCCAGGCTGTGCAGGTAGAGCCCGGCTCCGCCTCGGGGAAGACACGGTTGACCACCACCTGGTCCACCGCCACGCCAAAGAGTCCCATGGATGTCAGCGTCCGCCGTGACTCGGCAATGACCACCGCCTCGGGTGTGAGGACCAGCCGCACAGAGGTTGCCTCGGCAGTGAGAATCGACTGGATGTCGCGCAGCGTCTCCTGCCAGCGACGAAGGGTGTCCAGCACCTGCACCCCGGGGAGCGGGAGGCCGCTGGCTGCCTCGGCGGCGGGACGGAGCCCTCGTAGGAGACCTCGCTGCGCCGGCATCAGCCTCTCGAGGTGCCAGGTCAGCGCCTCCGGCAGCGCGAGCAGCCGCATGGTCTCCGCAGTCGGCGCACAGTCGACGACCACCAGGTCCCACGGGCCCGACTCGACCTGGGTCCGGAGCTCCAGCAGCGCAACGATCTCGTCCGCCCCGGGGAGCTCGGTCAGCTCATCGGCCACCACCGGGTCGATGCCCAGACTCTGGAGCACGGTCAGGAGATAGTCCTGCACCGAGCGCGAGGAGCGCCGGACGCTGTGAGCGGCGTTGAGCTGCAAGGCGCGCAGTCCGGGTTCAACCTCCACCAGAGGGTCGGCGTCCTCAGCCGTGGTCGCGAGGTCGACGCCCAGCGCGTCCCCCAGCGAGTGCGCCGCGTCGGTGGACATGACCAAGGTCTTGATCCCCCGACGCGCGGCCTGTACGGCGGTTGCCGCCGCCGTCGTCGTCTTGCCGACGCCGCCCTTACCGGTGAAGAGAACGACCCTCACGAGATACCCGCGCTCACGCCTCGACGTGCTTCTTCAGGGACCTCAACGCGGCATCGATGATGACCTTCTCAGCCTTGCGTTTGAGCATGCCGAGCATGGGGATCTTGACGTCGACCGACAGCCGGTAGGTGACCGCGGTCTCCGGGCCCTGAGCCTCAAGCGTGTACGAGCCGTTCATCGCCTTCAGCACGTGCCCCGTGACCAGGGTCCACGAGATCACCCCGGTTCCGTCCTCAGCCACGTCCCAGTCGTACTCGAGGATGTAGGTGTCCTTGAGTGCTCCGGCGTCGAGGGTGAACTCGACCCGATGTGCCCAGCCATCCCCATCCTCGGAGATCACCGCGACCTTCTTGACCTCGCTGGCCCACTCGGGATAGCTGTCAAAGTCGGCAATCGCGTCGAGGATCGCCCCGGGTGGGGCATTGATCACGATGTTGGACTCGGTGCGCTCGGCCATGGAGCGAAGGTTACCCTGCGAGCCGTGCCGCGCTGTCAGATGCATGCGGGGCCGAGTCGCTCCTGACACACCTGGCACGGCGCCGTGTGAGGTTGGTCAAGCCCGCTGCGGGGGTGGCTGCCCACGGATAAGGTCAGAGAACGAATCGTCAAAGGGCCCCAGGAGACTCGCATGAAGAGCATATCCGTCCCCCCACTCGTTGCACCCCGGGTCGAAGGCAACCTCTCGGACCTGCCGGTTCGCAACAGCAACGCGCGGCCTCATGATGTGGCGTTCTCCAGGCCGTCATCGGGCACCTGGGTCGATGTCACCAATGCCGAGTTCACCGCCGACGTCCACGCCCTGGCCAAGGGCCTGATGGCGAAGGGCATCGGACTCGGAGACCGTGTCGCGATCATGAGCAAGACGCGTTACGAGTGGACCCTGACCGACTTCGCCGTGTGGACCGCAGGTGCCGTCCCCGTGCCGATCTACGAGACGTCCTCGGCCGAGCAGGTCAGCTGGATTCTGGGTGACTCAGGGTGCGCAGCCGTGGTTCTGGAGACTCCGACGCACTCCGCCACCCTGGACCAGGTGCGCGCCGATCTACCGGCTCTGCGTGATGTGTGGCAGATCGATGCCGGAGGACTTGAGGAACTGAAGGCGGCTGGCCGCGAGATCACCGATGAGCAGGTCGAGGCCCGGCGAAGCCAGGTCAACCGCGCCGACGCCGCAACGATCATCTACACCTCCGGCACGACCGGCCGGCCCAAAGGATGCCTGCTCACCCATGACAACTTCATGGCCCTGACCGAGAACACGGCCGAGCGATTCACGGTGATCCTTGCCTCCGAAGGTGCAGCCACGCTGCTGTTCCTGCCCCTGGCCCACGTATTCGCCCGGTTCGTCCAGGTGCTCTGCGTCCAGGGTGGTACCCGAATGGGACACACGGCGGACATCAAGAACCTGCTCAACGACTTCGAAACGTTCTCCCCCACCTTCATCCTGGCCGTACCGCGCATCTTCGAGCGGATCTACAACTCCTCGGAGCAGAAGGCAACCGCCGCGGGCAAGGGCAAGATCTTCCAGGCGGCGACGGACACGGCGATCGCCTGGAGCACCGCTCACGATGATGGCCGGCCGGGGATACTTCTCAACGCCAAGCACGCCCTGTTCGACAGGCTTGTCTATGGCAAGCTGCGGGCGGCACTGGGCGGCAAGATCAAGTATGCCGTGTCGGGTGGCGCCCCGTTGGGCACCCGTCTGGGCCACTTCTACCGCGGCATCGGCCTCACCGTGCTTGAGGGCTACGGACTGACCGAGACCACAGCGCCGGCAACGGTCAACACCCCCGACCTGATCAAGATCGGCAGTGTCGGTCCCCCGATTCCCGGAGTCTCCATCCAGATCGCGGATGACGGGGAGGTCCTGATCAAGGGCAACAGCGTCTTCTCCGCGTACCGCAACAACGAGACCGCTTCCCGCGAAGCCGTCGTCGACGGCTGGTTCCGCTCCGGCGACATCGGAGAGCTTGACCACGACGGGTTCCTGAAGATCACCGGCCGCAAGAAGGAGCTCCTGGTCACCGCCGGGGGAAAGAACGTCGCCCCGGCCGTTCTTGAGGACCGGCTGCGCGCCCATCCACTGGTGTCCCAGTGCATCGTGGTCGGCGACGAGAAGCCGTTCATCGGCGCACTGCTCACCCTTGATGCCGAGATGCTTCCTGCTTGGGCCAAGAACCACGGCCTCGAAGGCCTCTCGATGGCTGACGCACGCACGAACGAGGTCATCCACGAGGCGGTCCAGGCGGCGGTCGACGACGCGAACCGGGCCGTCAGCAAAGCCGAGTCGATTCGCAGGTTCACGATCCTTCCCGGCGACTTCACAGAGGACAACGGCTATCTGACGCCTTCGCTGAAGCTCAAGCGCAACGTCGTGATGAAGGACTATGCGTCCGAGGTGGAGGACCTGTACTCCCGCAGCACGGATTGACCCTGGGACGCGAAACACTCGTTCGGCGAGTGTCAGCGACTCAACCTCGAGCCTGCGCAAGGGTGCGCAGGTAACGCTTCCAGACATGGACGAACTGCGCCTTCGTCACGTCGAAGCTCAGGGGAAACGCCCGCGCTGCAACGACATCAGGATCGGACTGGGCTGACTCGTCCACGCTCAGAGTCCCCGCGACCGCACGATAGAAGGAAATAACCCTGGCCTGGCCATAGGTGTCGACCAGGCGGGAGACGGCCAGCCACGACGCGGAGTAGAACGGCGCGATATCGGCCCGGGAGGGGTCAAAGTCGGCCGCGGTCGGGAGCTCGGTGGGACCCTTGCCCTGACGCACCAGCGTGAGCAGCTCGCTGGCCACGCTGGTGCGCGGGAGGTCGAGCCCGCTGTACCCGACGTAGTCGGCCATCCCCTCCGACAACCAGATGGGCACCGGCCTGGTGGTTGACGAACGGGTC
>JANOHS010000563.1:0-6601 GCA_031406655.1 Micrococcales bacterium | reverse complement strand
AGCCGCCCTTCCACTTCTCCTGGTCCTCGTAGCCGCGCGGATACCCTTGCCCCGGGCGGGTTTCGACGTTGTTGAACCAGACGTACTCGGTCCCGGACCGGTTGGTCCATGCCTGCTTGCAGGTCACCGAGCAGGTGTGGCAGCCGATGCACTTGTCGAGGTTCATCACCATCGCCATCTGGGCCATGACCCTCATGAGTACGTCACCTCCTGCGAGCGGCGACGGATCATGGTGACCTCGTCGCGTTGGTTGCCGGTCGGGCCGAGATAGTTGAAGGCGAAGCAGAGCTGCGCGTAGCCGCCGATCAGATGGCTCGGCTTGATCAGCAGACGGGTCAGCGAGTTGTGGATGCCGCCGCGCTGGCCGGAGGTCTCCGCGATCGGCACGTCGATCAGCCGGTCCTGGGCGTGGTGCATGAAGACCGTGCCCTCGGGCATCCGGTGGCTGACGATGGCACGCGCGACCACCACGCCGTTGCGGTTGACCGCCTCCATCCAGTCGTTGTCGTGGATGCCGACCTTGGCCGCATCCTCCTTGCTGATCCAGATGGTCTGGCCGCCGCGGGACAGCGAGAGCATGAACAGGTTGTCCTGGTACTCCGAGTGGATGGACCACTTGCTGTGCGGTGTCAGGTAGCGGACGCTGACTCCCAGCTCGCCGCCCGGGCCCATCTCACCGGTCTGGCCGACGGCCGGCTCGCCGAACAACGCTGACATGTTCAGCGGTGGCCGGTAGACGGGCAGCCCTTCGCCCAGCTCGGTGATCCAGTCGTGGTCGAGGTAGAAGTGCATTCGCCCTGTGAGCGTGTGCCATGGCTTGAGCCGTTCGACGTTGATCGTGAACGGTGAGTAGCGTCGACCGCCGGCCTCCGAACCCGACCATTCCGGTGAGGTGATGACCGGGACGGGCGCCCCCTGGGTGTCAGCGAAGGTGATCCGTTTGCCCTCGTGCTCGGCGGCAAGGTCGGCGAGCTTCACGCCTGTGCGCTTCTCGAGGCTCTGGAAGCCTTGGGTGGCCAGGTGGCCGTTCGTCGTCCCTGACATGGCCAGGATCGCCTCGCAGGCATCGACGTCCCGGGCCAGGGACGGGCGGCCATCGGCCGGTCCGCCGCGGACCGCGCCGTTCTTGTGTCGCAGGTAGCTGATCTCCTTGTCCAGTGTGAAGGTCACACCCTTGGTGGTGGCGCCGAGCTTGTCCACCAGCGGTCCCAGGGCTGCCATCTTGGCGGCCACCGCGCCGTAGTCGCGTTCCACGACGACCAGCTTGGGCATGGTCACCCCCGGGACGGGCTCGCAGTCCCCCGCCTTCCAGTCCCGCACGACGCCGTGCGGGTTTGCCATCGCATCGGCGGTGTCATGGGTCAGCGGAACAGCCACCACGTCCTGGCGCACACCAAGGTGCTGCGCCGCCAGCTCACTGAACCGCTTGGAGATGGTCATGAACGCGTCCCAGTCGGTCCGCGTCTGCCACGGCGGGCTGATCGCCGGGTTGAACGAGTGCACGAAGGGGTGCATGTCGGTGGTGTTGAGGTCGTGCTTCTCATACCAGGTGGCCGCAGGAAGCACGACGTCGGAGAAGATCGTTGTGCTGGTCATCCGGAAGTCCAGCGTCAGCAACAGGTCGAGCTTGCCGGTGGGCGCCTCGTCATGCCAGACCACGTCCCTGGGCCGGTCGCGCTCCCGCGTCTCCGTGGCCCGCACCGAGTGGTCGGTGCCCAGCAGATGCTTGAGGAAGTACTCGTTGCCCTTGGCAGAAGAGCCCAGGAGGTTGGCGCGCCAGATCGAGAGCACACGGGGGTAGTTCTCCTCGGCATCCGGGTCCTCGCAGGCGAACCTGAGCCGGCCCGCCTTCAGCTCATCGACCACGTGGTCGGCGACGGGGCGCCCTGCGGCCTCGGCCTCGTCGCTCAGGTCCAGCGGGTTCCGGTCGAAGGTCGGGTAGGAGGGCATCCATCCCATCCGGGCCGACTGGGCGATGATGTCAGCGGTCGTCTTGCCCGCCAGGTGTCCGTCCTGGGTGGCCGACACGAGAGTGTCCGCGCCGAAGTGGTCGTAACGGAACTGGTTGCTGTGCAGGTACCAGTACGCCGTCTGGATCATGTTGCGCGGCGGGCGGCTCCAGTCCAGGGCGTTGGCCACCTGGTTGTAGCCGGTGACCGGTCGGACCTTCTCCTGACCGACGTAGTGAGCCCATCCGCCGCCGTTGACACCCTGACATCCGGTGAGGTTGGTCAGGGTCAGGAAAGCCCGGTAGATGGTGTCTGAGTGGAACCAGTGGTTGGTGCCCGCACCCATGACGATCATCGAACGCCCTTGGGACTCCTCGGCATTGGCCGCGAACTCGCGACCGATCCTCGCCGCGGCCGAGGCTGCGACACCGGTGATCTTCTCCTGCCACGACGGTGTGTAGGGCTCGTCGGCATCGTCGTAGCCGGTTGGCCAGGTGCCCGGGAGACCATCCCGGACGACGCCGTACTGGGCCAGCATCAGGTCGTAGACGGTGGTGACCAGATGCCCGTTGACGCGGCGCACCGGAACCCCGCGGCGCAGCAGCGCCGCTTCGCTGTCCAGGCCGTCGAAGCGAGACATCCGCACCTCGACAGCGGGTTCGGTGCCACCCTCGGCGCTGAGCATCGGCCGGACGTCACCCAGATCGAGGTTCCACCTGCCGATGCCGTCGTCGCCATAGCGGTGTCCCATCGAACCGTTGGGCACCACAGCCTCCTGCGTCACCGAGTCGAGCAGCACGGTCTTGAAGGCGGCGTTCTCGCTCTGGGCCTGCACGCCCCCCAGGTCCTCGGCCGTCAGGAACTTGCCGGAGACGTACGCGCCGTCGCGCTCCTCCAGACGGACCAGGAACGGCAGATCCGTGTAGCGAGAGACGTACTGGGTGAAGTACGGGACCTGGCGGTCGACGAAGAACTCCTTGAGGATCACGTGACCCATGGACATGGCCAGGGCCCCGTCGGTGCCTGGCCGTGCGGGCAGCCACTCGTCGGCGAACTTGACGTTGTCGGCGTAGTCCGGGGCCACGGCGATGACCTTCTGCCCCCGGTAGCGTGCCTCGGTCATCCAGTGCGCATCCGGTGTCCGGGTGACGGGAAGGTTCGAGCCCCACATGATCAGGTAGCCCGCGTCCCACCAGTCCCCCGACTCCGGCACGTCGGTCTGGTCACCAAAGACCTGTGGCGACGCGACCGGCAGGTCGGCATACCAGTCGTAGAAGCTGAGCATCGAGCCACCGATGAGGTTCACGAACCGCGCACCCGAGGCGTGCGAGACCATCGACATCGCCGGGATCGGCGAGAAGCCGGCCACGCGGTCGGGGCCCCATTTCTTGATCGTGTGGACGTGGGCGGCGGCAACGATCTCGGCGGCTTCCTCCCACGAGGCGCGGACGAGCCCGCCCTTGCCGCGCGCCGCCTTGTAGCGCTTGGAGCGCTCAGGGTCGCCGACGACGTCGGCCCACGCGAGAACCGGGTCGCCGAGGCGGGCCCTGGCTTCGCGGTACATCTCCAGCAGCACTCCGCGCACGTAGGGATAGCGAACGCGCGTGGGCGAGTAGGTGTACCAGGAGAAGGCTGCACCGCGGGGACAGCCTCGGGGCTCGTACTCCGGGGAGTCAGGTCCGACCGAGGGGTAGTCGGTCTGTTGCGACTCCCAGGTGATGATGCCGTCCTTGACGTACACCTTCCAGGAGCAGGACCCCGTGCAGTTCACGCCGTGGGTGGAGCGGACCACCTTGTCGTGTGCCCAGCGGTCACGGTAGAAGGCGTCACCCTCTCGACCGCCGCGGCGGTGCAGGGTGCGCAGGTCCTTCGAGACCTCGGCCTTCGTGAAGAACCTCCTGGTGCGCACCATCGCCTGGGTGAGCGCATCGTCCAGCCCGTCGCCGGAGGCACCTGTCCACTGGTCGCTGCTCATGCGCGGTCCCTCTCGCTGGGTGCCAATGTCATGGTCGTGTCGTGGTCGTTGATGCCTTATGCCCGTTGCGCCACGAGCTGAGCCCGCACAGCCTCGACCCGCTCCCACTGGGCGGCGTCCAGCGCGATCAGCGCGGCAGGGAAGACCCCGTCCTGCTCCTTGAGGATGTGCTCACGCAGCAGATGAAGGGCTCTCAACAGCCGGTCCGGCCAGGTCGGGTCGTCAGGCGGGCCGTCGGCGGCCTCGCCCAGCACCTTCTCGATCTCGCGATGATCCGAACGCAACGCCTCGATGTGATCGGGGAACTCATCGGCCATCTCGGGGAACAGGCCCTCTTCCTCGACCACCGTGTGCGGAGCGAGGATGACCAGAATCTGCCGGCAGCCCGCGCCAACCTCCTCGCGGCGTTCATCCCCCAGCGCGCTCCGGATCAGGCCGACCTGCGCCGCTACGTCATCGTGCTCGCGATACAGCTCGGCGATGGTGGCAATCTGCTGGCAGCCGCAGTACTCGCACATCAGAGTGCGGGAGTTCCGGACGGCCGGGTCGCCTGTCTCGGCCCGGATGACCCGGCGGCGTCAGCGGCGCGACGGACGGCGGCGGACCGGACCACGGTCATGGTGAACACCATGGTCGCCGCGGCAACCCCAGCCAAGAGCGCCAGGCCCAGACCGTACGAGTCAGTCCTGCCATAGATGAAGCCCATCACCAGCGGCGGGACGAACCCGCCCAGGCCACCGGCAGCACCGACCAGCCCGGTGACCGACCCGACCTTGCTGGCCGGCGCCACCTTGCCGACGAGAGCGAAGGTCGCACCACTGCCGGCGCCGAGGGCGGCCGCCATGCTCAGGAAGGCGATCGTGCCCACCGGCATGAGATCCGGGGTGAAGGACTGCACCGCCGCCCCGGCGACCAGGACCGCATAGACACCGGTCAGCACCGGTATCGGACCAACGCGGTCCGAGAGCCACCCGCCGACCGGGCGCATCACGACTGCCACGATCACGAAGCCCGCCATCCGGTTGGCGGCATCGGCCTGCTCGAGCCCGTAGGCGGTCCGCAGGTACGCCGGGAGGTAGACCGAGAAGGCCACGTAGCCACCGAACGCCACGGCATAGAGGATGCAGGCCTGCCAGGTGATGGACAGCCGTGAGGTGGCCACGAGGCGGGCACCCAGCGGCTCGGTGGGCACCGTCCGTCCGGGTGCGTCGCGCATGACCAGCCAGGCGACCGCGGCATACAGGGCAAGGACAACGGCGGTGATCAGGAAGGGCGCGGAGGCCCCCTGAGCATTCACCAGCTTCACCGTGGTCAGCGCGCTGATCGCGGTGCCGCCCATGCCGACCCCGAAGAGACCGAGGGCCAGGCCGCGTCGCGCGGGCGGGAACCAGCCGGACACGAACGGGATACCCACAGCGAAGACGGTGCCACCAATGCCCAGGAAGAAGCCGCCGATCAGCAGCATCAGCATGGACTTCTGCCCGGCCAGACCGATGAAGAGAACCGGCACGATGGTGGATACCGACACCAGCGGGAACATCACCCGACCGCCGAACTTGTCGGTCAGTGCCCCCACCGGGATCCGGCCCAGCGCACCGACGATCACCGGCACCGCGACGATCAGGGCCTGCTGGGACCCCGACAACCCCAGCAGCTCCTTGTAACGGGGACCCAGCGGGCTGAGCAGCGCCCAGGCCCAGAAGTTCACCGCGAAACCCAGGGTTGCCAGGGCCAGCATCACGAACGGCTGGCGACTGCCCGACGCCGTTACCGTGCCGGATCTGGTGACGCCGCTCACGACATCCCCCGGACGTGCACCAGCAGTGTCCATGTCGATCTCCTCATGGCTATATCTCTTGTCGCAGTCTGGAGTGCTCCGCGCGCCGAACCCACGGCCGGGTTGATCGACCGTTCCTGGGGCTGGGGCATGGAAGTAGTTTCCACGCTGTGATGTGTAAAAACAAGGCAGGCCGTGAAACCCCTGCCGCTGGGTCAGGTTCGACGGCGACGCGGGTCAGCGGAGGCCGTCGACCTGGGGGCCGTTCAGGAGCCGGCGGAGGGCGTCGGCCTGTGCCGAGAGGTCGAGACCGGACTCGGCCGGCGAACCTTCGGCTTGCTGGCCGGTGCCCTGGAACGGCTTGAGCAGGTCCATCGGCAGCGGGAACACGATGGTGGACTTCTCGCCGCCGAGCTCGAGCAGGGTCTGCAGGTACCGGAGCTGGATGGCGGCGGGGTTGCGGCTGAGAATCTCCGCGGCCTCGTAGACCTTTTGGGCGGCCTGGAACTCGCCCTCGGAGTTGATGATCTTGGCTCGCCGCTCACGCTCGGCCTCGGCCTGACGGGCCATCGCGCGCTGCATCGCCTCGGGGATCTCACGTCCTTGATCTCGACCGTGGTGACCTTGATGCCCCAGGGCTCGGTCTGCTCGTCGATGATGGTCTGCAGGCGGTGGTTGAGCTGATCGCGCTGCGCCAGCATCTCGTCCAGCTCGACCTGGCCAACCACGGAGCGCAGCGTGGTCTGGGCAATCTGCATGGTCGCGCGAATGTAGTCCATCACGTTGACGACCGCTTTGTTGGGGTCGAGCACGCGGAAATACAGCACCGCGTTGACCCGAATGGTCACGTTGTCGCGGGTGATCACTTCCTGCGCCGGCACGTCCATCGTAATCACCCGG
>JANOHS010000398.1:0-9280 GCA_031406655.1 Micrococcales bacterium | reverse complement strand
CGCGCAGGTCCGCAACCGCCCGAAGGGGATCATCAGCAACCCCAACTGCACGACGCTGACGATGATGGACGCCCTTGGTGCCCTGCATGCCGGTTGGGGTCTCAAGGAGCTGGTGGTCGCCTCCTATCAGGCCGCCTCGGGTGCGGGTCAGCCTGGTATCGATCGCCTCTACGACGAGATCGCCGTTCTGGCGGGCAACCGCGAAGCCGGCCAGCATGCCGGCAACGTGCGTGCGACTGTTACCGAAAAGCTCGGCGAGGACTCGCCGTTCCCCGCGCCGCTGGCTCTCAACGTGGTTCCCTGGGCCGGCTCGCTCAAGGAGGGCGGCTGGAGCTCGGAGGAGCTCAAGGTCCGCAACGAGTCGCGCAAGATCCTGGGAATCCCTGACCTCAAGGTCTCGGCGACATGCGTGCGCGTCCCGGTCATCACCACCCATTCGCTCGCGGTGCACGCGGTCTTCGAGAAGCCGCTGACCGCCGATGACGCCCGTCAGGCCCTGGTCGAGGCGCCCTCCGTCGTCGTCCTGGATGACCCGGCTGCCGGAGAGTGGCCGACCCCTGCCGACGTCGTCGGGTCCGACCCCACCTTCGTCGGACGGATCCGCCAGGCGCTGGACTTCCCGAACACCATCGACCTGTTCGTCTGTGGTGACAACCTGCGCAAGGGCGCGGCGCTCAACACGGCCCAGATCGCCGAGCTCGTCGCCAAAGAGCTCACCCAAACCTAGGGACGGTGTCGGTCCGAACCTGCCAAACCGAGGGACGGTGCGGGTTTTCACCCACCAAACCTAGGGATGGTGTCGAACCGAACCGGCCAAACCTAGGGACGGCGCCGGTCACCTCCAGCCGGGCTGGATCGCACCGTCCCTAGGTTTGCGGGTCAGCAGGCTGCACCGTCCCTAGGTTTGCGGGTCAGCAGGGTGCACCGTCCCTAGGTTTGGTCAGCGGGCGAGGTGGACCACGGCGACTAGACCCGGCCCGGAAGGGTTGTCCCGTAACGAGATCGACGCATCAGAGCGGCGAAGGAGCTCGCGCACGATAGCGAGCCCGAGCCCGGTGCCTCCGCCATCCCGGTCCCGTGCATCGTCGAGCCGGGCGAACCGCTCGAACACCCGTTCCCGTTCGCCGGCCGGTATGCCGGGTCCGTCGTCCGTCACGGTCAGCACCGCGCGCCCGCCTTCGGCGTGCACTGCGAGATCTACTCTCGAAGCGGCATGGCGAACGGCGTTGTCGACCAGATTGGCCAACACCCGCTGCATCTCACCGGAGCTGACGCTGGCGTACACGGGAGGTCCTGGAGCGACAGATACCGGCACCCTTGCCGCGGCGTAACGGCCAGCAGTCGTTACCAGAAGCGCTCGCACGTCAACAGACTCACGCAAGGACGGGGGGCTGGCGTCGCTGCCGGCACGGGCAAGCAACAACAGGTCCTCCACCAGGGCCGCCAGCCGGGTGACGTCGGCGAGCAGGTCGGTGGCGAGCTCGCCACCCTCATCCAGGCGCTGGGCCACCTCGAGCTGGGTGCGCATGCTGGCCAGAGGACTGCGGAGCTCGTGGGCCGAATCGGCGACGAAGGCACGCTGGCGCGCGCGGGCGGCGGCCAGTCGGTCGAGCATGTCGTTGAGGGTGAGCGCCAGGGCGCGGATCTCATCGGCGGAGTCAGGTACGGCCAGCCGCTCATCCTGGTCACCGCCGCTGATCCGTGCTGCCCCCGAGCGAAGTGACTCCACCGGTCTCAAGGTCCAGCCGATGACGCGCCAGGCAACCAGCGCCATGATCAGGACGACCGGGGGATAGGTGACCAGCAGGGTGTTTCGCAGGACCCGCTGGCTCGCCTCGATGTCGCTCGTTGGCACGGCCACGATGATGCTGACAGGGGCAGCGGCCGGGCCAGCACGAATGGCTGTTGCCCGCAGGTTCCCGCTGAGGCCCGCCCGCGCCCCCGGGACCGAGACCCGCTCTCCTGCAAGGGCCTTGGTCAGCTCGGCAGATCTCAACAACGGGGTCAGGCGATCGGCGCTCACCGACGCGCTTGCCACGGCGCCCGAGCTGTCGACCACCTGGACGACCTGGGTGCCCGAGACCGGCAGGGGGTCCGGGACTGTGCCGCTGTCGACCATCGCGGCGACCGAGCGGGCGCTGGCGAGCGCCCCGTCATCGACCGTGCGGTTCACGGTGACCGTCAACACGGCATACAGGGCGAAGCTGCCCGAGGCGAGGGCCAGAGCCACGCCGGTCACTCCCACGGCCATCAGACGGGCGCGGAGACCTCGTCCCTGCAGCTGCCCTCTCATGGAGCGAGTCGGTAGCCGGCGCCGCGGACGGTTCGTAGCAGGTCGCGCCCGATCTTGCGCCGCAGATACCCGACGTAGACCTCGACGGCGTTGGGGTCGGTGTCCTGCGCGGCGTCCCAGACATTGTCGAGCAGCTCGATCTTGCTGACCACGCGTTCGGGGTTGCGCAGGAAGTACTCGAGCAGGGCGTACTCGCGTGGTGTCAGGGCAACCGGGGTACCGGCGAGCTCGACCTCGTGGGTGGCCGGGTCCAGCGACAGGTCGCGGACGGTCAGTATCGCCGGGCGCGCGGGCAGGTTGCGCCGGGTCAACGCCCGAAGCCTGGCGAGGAGCACCACGAAGGAGAACGGCTTGGTCAGGTAGTCGTCGGCTCCGTAGTCCAGCCCGTCCGCCTGGTCGTACTCACCGTCCTTGGCCGAGAGCATCAGGACGGGCACCCAGTTCTCCTCGGTGCGCAGGGTGCGGACCAGGTCATAGCCCGACATCCCGGGCAGCATCACGTCCAGGACGACTGCGTCATACTCGCCGTGGCGGGCACGCTCGAGACCGGTTGGCCCGTCCATGGCCACGTCGACCAGGAATCCCTCGGCGCTCAGCCCGCGTCGAAGCGCCGCCCCGAGGCGTATCTCGTCTTCGACAACCAGCAGTCGCACGGAATACACCCTGTCATGGCCCGCTGGCGGCGTGGCCCGGCTTCACAGGTGGCTCTCAGGCGTTCTGTTGGAGGATGGGGCCATGAGCATCTTCGAGAGCAATCCAGCACTGCGGTGGGCGGTCCCTGCGGTGACCGCTGTGGCCCTGGTCGGGGGAGTTACTGCGGTCGGGGGTCTGAGCGCGATTGCCGGTGACGGCCTGCCCGCCCGCACCGCAGCGCAGCTACTGGTGGATGTGCAGGAGGCTCGCCTTGACGGACTCTCCGGGACAGTGGTGCAGAAGTCCGAGCTCGGTCTTCCGGATCTGCCCATCGCCGGCGGCTCCGGTCATGCCGGCAGCTCGGAGCTGACCTCCCTGATCTCGGGCACGCACACCCTGCGGGTCTGGTTCGCCGGTCCCGACCAGGCTCGGATGGCCCTGTTGGGGACGTTGGGTGAGTCAGACGTGATCCGCAACGGCAAGGACGTCTGGATCTGGTCCAGCAAGGACAAGACGGCCAAGCATTACGTTCTGCCCACTCATGACGCCGCTGCCAAGAACGGGACGAGCTCCCCCCTGCCGAGCCCTTCCGACCTGCCCACCTCGCCCCAGGATGCCGCTGAGAAGGCGCTGGCAGCGATCACGCCGAGCACAGAGGTGACCACCAGTGGCACCGCGACGGTGGCGGGTCGCTCCGCCTACGAGCTCGTGCTCAAGCCCAAGGAGTCGACGTCGCTGGTGGCGCAGGTCCGTATAGCGCTTGACGGCACCGAGCATGTTCCGCTGCGGGTTCAGGTCTTCGCCAAGGCGGTGGCAGACCCCGTGTTCGAGGTGGCGTTCAGCTCGGTGGACTTCGCGCGGCCCGACGCCGCCCAGTTCGCCTTCAACCCGCCGCCGGGCACCACGGTAACCGAGGCGAAGACGCCCACTCATGGGCCGTCAGCGGCCGACTCCAAGACCAAGACCGTGACACCGCAACCCGACTCGGCCGCCATGCCCAAGGTGGTCGGCAAGGGCTGGGGCAGCGTGCTGGTGACGAAGCTCCCGGCGTCGGACGCCCCCACGGACACCACCGGAAGCACCGGCTCCTCGGCTGACGACACTGTCGCCTCGCTGATGAAGTTCGTCGGGCTGCTGCCGAAGGTCTCAGGCAGCTGGGGCTCGGGACACCTGATGGCCGGGACCGCGTTCTCGGTCCTTCTCACCGATGACGGCAGGCTTGTGGCAGGAGCCGTGACGCCGGAGGGTCTGTACGCCGCGCTGGCCGGTTCGTGAGCGAGGCGCTGATCGACTTTGCGGTCGCCACCGAGGGACTGACCAAACGGTTCCACCAGCAGGTCGCGGTCAACGCCGTCGACCTGCTGGTGCCGCGCGGTGCCGTCTACGGGTTCCTCGGCCCCAACGGCTCCGGGAAGACCACCACGATCCGTATGCTGCTCGGGCTGATCAGGCCCACATCCGGCCGACATCGCCTGCTCGGCAAGGCAATGCCCATGGGTGCGGGGGATGTCCTGCCACGCGTGGGGTCGTTGGTCGAAGGCCCGGCCTTCCACCCCTACCTGTCCGGGCGGGCCAATCTCGCCCGGCTGGACTCCGTTGACCGGTATGCCGATCCGCGTACCACGAGGATGCGCGTCGACGGGGCGCTGGACCGGGTCGGTCTGCTCGCAGCGGCCAACAAGAGGTACCGCGCATACTCCCTCGGCATGCGGCAGCGGCTGGCCATCGCGGGAACCCTGCTCGCGCCACGTGACCTGCTGGTGCTCGATGAGCCCACCAACGGCCTTGACCCGCAAGGAACCCGCGAGGTCCGACACCTCATCGGGTCACTGGCCGACGACGGGGCCACGGTCCTGGTGTCCAGCCATCTTCTGTCCGAGGTCGAGCAGGTGTGCACCCACGTCGGGGTGATGCACGTCGGCAGGCTGTTGACCCAGGGGCCCATCGCGCAGGTGCGAGCCGTCAGTGAGCCCCGGGCGCGCGTGGGGACCGACCGCCCCGAGGATGCGGCACGAGTGCTGCGCGCACTCGGGTTGACCGATGTCGCTGTCGAATCCGGTTGGGCTGTGGGCATTCTGGGAAGTCTTGCTCCGGAGAAGGTCGTGGCCGCGCTGGTGCACGATGGGGTGCCCGTGACCGGGTTTGCGGTCGAGCGTCCCAGTCTGGAGGACCTGTTCGTGTCACTGACGGGGGAGGGCTTCAATGTCAGCGGCTGATGTCCGCGGTGACCGGCTCGACGGTCCGGGCACTGAGGCGGCCGCGATGCCGCATGACCGCACTCGTCGACACATCTCGACCCGATTCCTGCGCTCCGAGCTGCGGCTGATCTTCGGGCGGCGCCGCAACCAGGCGGGGTTGGGCATCCTGGCCGTGGTGCCGATCATCATCGCCATCGCCGTCAAGGTGTCAACGCCCCGACCGGGGCGAGGACCCGACTTCCTTGGTTCGATCACCTCCAACGGGCTGTTCGTCGCGCTGGCGGCGCTCACCCTGGAGTTGGGGCTGTTCCTGCCCCTGGCCGTGGGCACCATCGCGGGGGACTCCGTTGCCGGTGAGGCGAATATCGGCACCCTGCGCTATCTGCTCACCGTCCCGGTGCATCGCACGAGGCTGTTGGCGGTGAAGTTCGCCGCCATCACGATCTTCTCGCTCGTGGCCACGTTCTGGGTGTCGCTGGTCGGCGCGGTGGCCGGGTTGGCGCTCTTCGGCGGCGGCGAGATGACGTTGCTCTCAGGCACCCAGATCGGCATGGGGCAAGCAGTGCTTCGCGTCGTGATGGCCACCCTGTATCTGGCGCTGTGCTTTGCCTCACTTGGCGCCATCGGCCTGTTCATCTCGACCCTGACCGAGCAACCGATCGGTGCCACCATCTCGGTGGTCATCATCAATGTCCTGAGCTTCATCCTTGACTCGATACCGCAGCTGTCGTGGTTGCACGAGTGGCTGCCCACGCACTGGTGGATGTCCTTCGGAGACGTCCTGCGGGATCCCATCGCGTGGGCCGACATCACCCGGGGGCTGCTGACGGCGGCCGGTTATTCGCTCGTCTTCTGGCTGGCGGCGTGGGCCCGCTTCTCCAACAAGGACGTGACCAGCTGAGCATGGTGTTGACTGGTGCCATGTCCTTTGAGGGTGAGTACGCGCCCAGCCCGGCACGCTGGGTCCGCCAGCAGGTTGAGCGTTATGAAGGCTCCGGCGGTACCTCCGGCACGACCATGCGCGGCATGCCGGTGATCATCGTGACCACCCGTGGCGCAAGGTCGGGCAAGGTGCGCAAGGTTCCGTTGATGCGGGTCGAGCACGCTGGGGAGTACGCCGCGGTGGCGTCACAGGGTGGTGCTCCGAAGAACCCCCTCTGGTACTTCAACCTCGTCGCCGAACCTCACGTCGAGGTTCGGGACGGCACGGTCGTGAAGGCCATGACGGCCCGAGAGGTCACGGGTGAGGAGAAGGCGATCTGGTGGCAGCGATGTGTCGCCGCTTTTCCTGACTACGCCGGCTACCAGGTCAGGACCGACCGTGAGATCCCGGTCTTCGTCCTGACCTCGACCCCCAACGCCTCAACCGAACACCGCTGATCGCGCGTTTCAAGGTGCCATTGACGTCAAAACGCGCGATCAGCGGTGTTCGGTGGGGGTTGGCCGGAGGGTCAGAGGTCGTTCCCGGCGTACGAGAGGTTGAAGCTCTTGTTGGTGAGAGGGAAGTCGGGAACGATCGTGTCGGCCAGAGCGACGGGTAACGCCGGCCAGTTGAACCAGGATGGGTCGACGATCTTGGCGCGGGTGAGCCGTCCGTCACGGTCCACCTCGACGCGGTGCACGATGGTTCCCCGCCATCCTTCGACGATGCCGACACCGCTTCGCACGCTGGGTTCCTGGCCTGCTGGAACAGGCTCTGCCTGTATGCCGCGGAAGGACAGCTGCTGGGCCGTCTCGATCAGGTGTGTGGCAAGCTGGATCGAGGCAGCGAACTCGTCGCGGCGGAGCGTGTAGCGAGCCAGCACATCCCCGGTTTTCCCGGTGAGGGCGGTGACCGGGAGGCCTGTCGTGGGGTGGTCGATGCGTGCGTCGGTGGCGAGGCCGCTGGCGCGGGCGGTGTAGCCCAGGCAGCCGAGGTCATGGGCCTGTGGGCGGGTGAGGACCGCGGTGCCGGTGAAGCGGTCCCGGACGACAGTGTTGGCAAGGGTCAGTCGTGCGACCTCCGCGAGGTCCTCGGCGATCCGGGCCAGATCCGCGGGGTTGGGCAGTGAGAGCAGCTCGACGGCGCCGGGGCTGATGGCGCCGCGGAGCAGCCGATGGCCCGTGGTCGCGTGGTTGATCCGCAGCAGCTCTTCGCGGATCCGTTGCGCGTGGGCGTTGGCGAGGGAGAAGCCGGTGTCGTTGGCCAACGCTCCCAGGTCGGCGGCGTGGTTGTAGAGGCGCTCGAGCTCGAGGACCAGCGCGCGCAACCGGTGAGCCGGTTTGGGCAGGACGATACCCAGAACGTCTTCCACGGCCAGGCTGTGGGCCAGCGCGTGGCCGGCAGTGGTGTCTCCGCTGATTCGTTCGGCGAGATGGATGGCGCCGGTGGCGTCGAGCCCCTCGAAGAGCTTTTCGACCCCTCTGTGGGTGAACCAGAGCCGGGCCTTGAGCTTGATGATGCTTTCGCCGACGACCGAGAGACGGAAGTGTCCTGGTTCGATGATCCCGGCGTGGACGGGCCCCACGGGCATCTCATAGACCCCGTCGCCGGTGACCTCGAGGAACGGAAAGCGCTCGCTCTGGGTGAAGGGCGGCGGCGGTCCGGCGTCGTGGCGCATCGGGTACCAGCCGACGGGCCAGTGCGCGTGACGGACCAGACGTCGGGGAAGGGGGTGGTTGACCGGCACGATCCCGAACAGGTCGCGCATCTCTCGTTCGAAGCGCGAGGCGGGGTAGGAGAGTGAAGCCAGGGTGGGCAGGTGCGGGTCGTCGGCCGGGAGCGTGACCTGCAGCTCGATCCGGCGGTCCGGATCACCGGCGAGGAACAGATACACCACGCGCAAGCTGGCACCGTCGTCGTGCGCCGCGACCAGGCCCAGGCGGAAGCCGTCCTCGAACAGTGTGGCCGCCTGCGCGGCGAGCTCGGTTCTTGTCACGTCCCGGGCGCTGCGGCGACCGCCGGGTGCCACATCGCTCAGGGATTCGTCGGCGGTCGGTCTGTGGGCGCTCATGGCGTGGCTCCGAGCTGGGTGGCGGCGGTGCGGAACAGCTGGGTGAGCGGACCGGCGGTCAGGCCAAGAGCCACGCTCAGGACGATACCGGTCAGCAGCGCTCCGGCGACCGAGCCCGGCACGGCGATCGCCGGCGAGCTCGGGCTTGGCGCGCCGAGCAGCATTCGGCTGCCGTTTCGGACGAGCGCAGCGAAGGCGACGACCACCAGCAGCAGCGCGGCGCCGAGCGCCCACCCGAGGTTTGCGCCCGCGAGCGCGCGGGAGATGGACAGCTCACTGGCAAACATGGCGAACGGTGGCAGGCCGAGCAGGACCGCCAGGCCGACGGCGAACGCGGTGCCGATCAGGCGAGACCGGGCCAGCACGCCTGTGACGTCACCGATCGCGGTGGAGTCGTGCGCCGCCTGCAGCTGTCCGGCGACGAGGAACACGAGCGCTTTGCCGATCCCGTGAGCCAGGACGTGGAGCAGCAGCGCGGCTATGGCCAGCTCGGTGCCGGCGGCTGCCGCGATCGCGACCAGGCCCATGTTCTCCATCGAGGAGTAGGCCAGCATTCGTTTGAAGTCGGTCTGGACCACGAGCAGCGACGCGGCGATGAGCAGGGTGAGCAGACCGATGACCAGCAGGCCGGTACGCAGGAACCCGGTGCCCAGCGCCAGGTCGACAACGGACTTGACGCGAAGCAGCGCGGAGAATGCCACGGACAGCAGCACTCCGCTCATCAGCGCCGACACCGGCGCCGGGGACTGGGAGTGTGCGTCGGCAAGCCAGGTGTGAAAGGGGACGAGCCCGGACTTGGCGCCATAGCCCAGCAGCAACAGGCCGGCGGCCAGGTGGGTCACGGCGGGGTCCAGCCGAGTGGCGTTAAGGAGCAGAGTGTCGATGTCCAGGGCGTCGCGGCTCGAAGCGCCGGCGTGCAGGCTGGCGAAGTACAGCAGGATGGTGCCGAGGAACGCCAGGGCGATACCGACAGAGCAGATGACGACGTACTTCCAGGTGGCTTCCAGCGCGGACCGGGTCCGGCGGTGTCCGACCAGGAACGCGGTGGCGACGGTGGTGGCCTCGATGGCTACCCACATCACCCCGATGTTGTTGGCCAGGACCGCGAGAGCCATGGCAGCCAGGAAGATGGGCACCAGGACGCCGTAGAGGTTCGCGCCCTT
>JANOHS010000382.1:0-21510 GCA_031406655.1 Micrococcales bacterium | reverse complement strand
ACCACTCGGGGTGGCTGCTGACCCATGGGTGGTCGGGTGCGCACTGGAGAGCAAGATCGAGCGCGACCTCGAGGCCCAGCCGCCGTGCCGCTGCCACAAATGCGTCGAAGTCGGCGAACGTGCCCAGCTCTGGAGCGATGGCATCGTGGCCACCGTCGACTGAGCCGATCGCATAGGGAGAGCCGGGGTCGAGCGGCCCGGGGTTGGTCGTGTTGTTCGGGCCTTTGCGGTTGATGGCGCCGATCGGGTGGACCGGGGTCAGATAGACGACGTCGAAGCCCATCTCCGCGATGGCCGGCAGACGCAGGGCTGCGGTCGCCAACGTCCCGGAGGTCCAGCGACCGGTTCGGGGGTCCTGGGTCGCGCCTTCCGATCGAGGGAAGATCTCGTACCACGCGCCGTAGAGGGCGAGCTCGCGCTCGACCAGCCAGCCATACTCCGCGCTGGGGCTCACGTAGTCGCGCACGGGGCGTTCGGACAGCTCAGTACGGACCTCGGGCGCCACGCCCGCCTTCAGCCGTGCTCGCGGTGGGCGGGTCGCGTCACGCAGCGCCAGTATCGCGTCGGTCAGGGCTTGCGCCTGGGCAGGGGTGCGGTCGACCTCTTTGAGGGCGCGCTCCAGAACGCGCGCGCCCTCCTCGAGCATCAGCTCGGTGTCCACGCCGGCCGCGACCTTGATGGTCGCGTCGTGCTCCCAGGTGCCGTATGGGTCCGCCCAGCCCTCCACCCGGTAGGACCACTGCCCGGTCCTGTTCGCACTGATCGTGGCCACCCAGAGATCCAGCCCCGGGTTGACCAGCGTCATCGCCAGGGGTTGCTCGCCACCGTCCGGGTCGGTCAGCACCACGGTGGCGTTGACGGCGTCGTGCCCCTCGCGGAAGACGGTGGCGGACACCTCGAACTCCTCGCCCAGAACTGACTTGGCAGGGAACGCGCCGTGCTCGATGCAGGGGGCCACCTCGAGGACCGGGATGCGGCCGAGTGTGGGGGCGGCAGGGGGTAGCGGGCTCGCTGTCACCCGCCTGACGCTACTCGGTCAATGCTCCGGACGTCGCCTATGATCTTCGACCGTGAAGGTTATCCGTCGCTTCAGCGTCCGCACCGTCCTGCCCGAGTCGATCAGCGCTCTTGGAGAGCTGGCCAGCAACCTGCGCTGGTCCTGGCATCCCACAACGCGGGACTTGTTCTCCGAGATCGACCCGAAGCGCTGGGTCGCGGTGGGCAAGGACCCCACCGCCATGCTCTCCGCTCTGTCGGCCGACGAGCTCAAGGCCCTTGCCTCGAACGAGGCCTTTGTCACCAAGGTTCATACAGCGATCCAGGATCTCGCGGTCTACCTGAGCGAACCCCGCTGGTACCAGGGCTGGGCCGCCCGCGTCGAAGGCGGCGCCCCAGAGGTGATCGCCTACTTCAGCCCTGAGTACGGCATCACCGAGGCCCTGCCGCAGTACTCCGGTGGCCTCGGCATCCTCGCGGGAGACCACCTCAAGGCCGCCTCGGATCTGGGCGTGCCGATCGTCGGAGTCGGCCTGTTCTACAAGACCGGTTACTTCAAGCAGTCGCTCAGCCTTGACGGCTGGCAGCAGGAGACCTACCCGGTCCTCGACCCCGACGGGCTGCCCCTGGCCCTGTTGCGCGAGAACGACGGAACGCCATGCATCATCAGCATCGACCTGCCCGGCGGCCGAGTGCTCCGAGCCCACGTGTGGAAGGCCCAGGTCGGCCGGGTTCCCTTGCTGCTGCTGGACTCTGACGTCCAGGACAACGACGACGCGACCCGCCAGATCACCGACCGGCTCTATGGCGGCACGGGTGAGCTGCGCCTCCAGCAGGAGCTGCTGCTCGGCATCGGCGGGGTCCGAGCACTGCGTCTCTGGTCACGACTGACCGGCGCACCGGCTCCAGACGTCTTTCACACCAACGAGGGTCACGCCGGTTTCCTTGGTATCGAGCGGATGCGGGAGCTGACGGAGCAGCACGCCATGAACTTCGACGAGGCACTCGAAGCGGTGCGCGCCGGCACGGTGTTCACCACGCACACCCCGGTCCCCGCCGGCATCGACCGTTTCGGGGCTGACCAGATCCAGAGGTACTTCGGCGGCGAGAACGCCATCGCCGGCGTGCCCGTCGAGAGCCTCCTGGCGCTGGGTTCCGAGGACTACCCCGGGGGCGAGGCCGGAGTGTTCAACATGGCGGTCATGGGGCTGCGGCTGGCCCAGCGGGCCAACGGGGTCTCCAAGCTGCATGGCGTCGTCAGCCGCCACATGTTCGACGGACTATGGCCGGGGTTTGACGACACGGAGGTCCCGATCACAAGTATCACCAATGGTGTCCACGCCCCGACCTGGGTCGACCGGAGGGTTTACGAGCTCGCGTCCAAGCACCTGGGCACCACTGATGTGGTCGACCAGGACGCGTGGGCGGGCATCATCGACATCCCCGGTGACGAGATCTGGGCAACCAAGAGAGAAATGCGCGAGCAGCTCGTTCTCGAGGCCCGTCGCCGGACGAGGTCGAGCTGGCTCAAACGTGGCGCCAGCCCGGCCGAGCTCGGCTGGATCGAGGACATCCTGGATCCGGACGTGCTCACCATCGGCTTCGCCCGTCGGGTCCCGACCTACAAACGGCTCACCCTCATGCTGAGCGACCCCGACCGCCTGAAGAAGATCCTGCTGGACGACCGGCGTCCGGTTCAGCTCGTCATCGCGGGCAAGGCCCACCCGGCCGACGAGACCGGCAAGAAGCTCATCCAGCAGCTGGTGACCTTCGCGGACGACCCCAAGGTGCGTCACCGGGTCGTCTTCCTGCCGAACTACGACATCGCCATGGCCAAGTACCTGTACCCGGGTTGCGACGTCTGGCTGAACAACCCGCTTCGCCCCTTTGAGGCCTGCGGCACATCCGGGATGAAGTCCGCCCTCAACGGCGGGCTCAACCTCTCGATCCTCGACGGCTGGTGGGACGAGTGGTATGACGGCGAGAACGGCTGGGCGATCCCGACCGCCGATGGCGTGGCCGATCCGGACCGCCGCGACGACCTCGAGGCGGCCGCACTCTACGACCTCATCGAGAACTCCGTCGCACCCCGCTTCTACGACGTCGACGATGACGGCCTGCCACAACGCTGGCTCTCGATGATCAAGCACACCCTGGCCACGCTGGGTCCCAAGGTTCTGGCATCCCGTCAGGTTCGCGACTACACGGTCAGCCTCTATGGTCCGGCAGCCCGGGCGGGGTGGGCGATGGACGGGCCATCCTGGGCAGGTGCGCGGGATCTGGCGGCCTACAAGGCCAAGGTCCGGGCCGGCTGGGCCGGTGTGCGCGTGGATCACGTCGAGTCATCGGGTGTCTCGGACTCCCCGCAGGTCGGCGACACGCTCCACGTGCGGGCGTTCGTGTCCCTGGGTGATCTGGACCCTGACGAGGTGGAGGTGCAGGTGGTTCATGGTCGCGCTTCGGAGTCCGACGAGCTTCGTGACATCGAGACCGCGCCGCTGGGCTTCGCAGAGTCATATGAGGGTGGCCGGCACCGCTTCGAGGGTGATCTCGTACTGACCCGCACCGGCATCTTCGGCTACACGGTGAGGGTGCTGCCCAAGCACGCCGGCATCGCGAGCGCCACGGAGATGGGCCTGGTCGCGAACGCCTGATCGCCGCCTTCACGGCACAATGCTGTAGACCCGGATCGATGCAGCGGTGACCATGACGGGCCCCGCGTCCACCGTGTCCGGGGACGTCTGCGGCAGCTCCCACGTGCTGTCCCAGAGCAGGCGGTATGCCGTGCCCTTGCCCGGGTCCGGAAGGGTGACCTCGGTCCCTTGTGCGCCGCCGTGGAAGACGATCACCAGCGACTCGCCACCCACGTGCGCGCCGTCGAGGAACATCGTGAGCGTCCGGGTGTGAGGGTCGTCCCACGTTTCGTCGCTCATGGGGTGCCCGTCGGCTGCATGCCACCGCAGGTCGGCCGAGCCGTCCTGGTGGGCGGGACGCCCGGTGAAGAAGGACCCTTGTCCCAGAACAGGACTGGTCGCTCGGAGTCGGGTCAGGAAGCGCGTCGTTGCCAACAGGTCCTCCTGCCAGGGCTGGAGATCCCAGTCGACCCATGAGAGGTCGTTGTCCTGGCAGTAGGCGTTGTTGTTGCCACGCTGTGAACGGCCGAGCTCGTCGCCGGCGTTGATCATCGGTACGCCGGAAGCCAGCAGCTCGGTGGCGAGCAGGTTGCGGATCGAACGGCGCCGGGCGCTCTGCAGAAGCGCGTTTCCGCCAGGTCCCTCAACCCCGTGGTTCCACGAACGGTTGTCATCCTGCCCGTCGCGGTTGCCCTCGCCGTTGGCGTCGTTGTGCTTGTGCGCGTAGGTGGTCGTGTCGGCCAGGGTGAAGCCGTCATGTGCCGCGACATAGTTGATCGACGCGATCGGACCACGGTCGCGGGTGCCGAACAGGTCCATCGAGCCCGCCAGCCGCGTCGCCAGGTCACGCACGCCGTGACCCGGCTCCCGGTGAGCCGAGCGCTCGACGTCCGGCAGCCAGAAGGTGCGCACGGAGTCACGGAAGCGGTCGTTCCACTCGGCGAAGGGCGGCGGGAACTGGCCGGTGCGCCAACCGTGCACGCCGAGGTCCCATGGTTCGGCGATCAGCTTGACCCGGGAGAGCACCGGGTCGGTCCGAAGCGCGACCAGGAACGGATGGTCCGGGTGGTACGCGTCGTCGCGGCCACGTCCGAGCGCTACTGCCAGGTCGAACCGGAAACCGTCGACGTGGCACTGCCCGACCCAGTACCGCAGGGAGTCCAGGACCATCCGGGTGACCACGGGGTGGCGCAGGTCGAGGGTGTTTCCGCAACCGGTCACGTCGATGTCCCGGCCGCGTTCGTCCAGGCGGTAGTAGGCACGGTTGTCCAGACCCCGCCACGAAAGGGTTGCCCCGCCGCGCTCCTGCTCGCAGGTGTGGTTGTAGACGACGTCGAGGATGACCTCCATACCCGCGGCATGGAGCAGCTTGACCATGCCCTTGAACTCGTCGAGCTGGGCTTGGGGATCGCTCAACGCGGCATACGACCCCTGGGGTGCTGAGAATCCCAGGGTGTTGTATCCCCAGTGGTTCACGAGCCCTCGTTTGACCAGCTCCGGCTCGTGGACGAACGCATGGACCGGCAGCAGCTCGACGCTGGTCACACCCAGCGCCTGAAGGTGCGCGATCGTGACAGGGTGTGCCATCGCGGCATACGTCCCCCGCAGCCTCTCCGGGATCTCGGGCAGCCGCCGGGTCAGGTTGCGGACATGGGTCTCGTAGATGACGGTCTCCACCCAGGGAACCAGGGGCGGGGCATCGTCGCCCCAGTCGAAGCTGTCGTCGACAACGACTGCTCTGGGCACGTATGGGGCGCTGTTGCGCTCGTCCCTCACATCGGGGTCGCCGTGCAGCTGGGCGTCCACGACATGGCCGAACACCTCCGGGCGCCAGGTCACCTGCCCCTCGATCGCCCGGGCGTAGGGGTCGAGCAGCAGCTTGTCGGCGTTGTACCGCATGCCCTGGGCGGGCTGCCAGGGGCCTTCGGCCCGGACGGCATACCGTTGTCCGGCGCGGAGTCCGGGGACGGAGCCGAACCACGTTCCATGGGCACGGTCCGGCAGGGGGATCCTTCGCTCACTGGCTCCGGTCGGGTCGTCAGCCTCGAACAGGCAGACCTCTACCGAGTCCGCATGCCCGGCATAGACCGCAAAGTCCACACCAGTGGGCGTCAAGGTTGCCCCGAGCGGCGGAGGGAGGTCCGGTGAGGGTCGCATGGCAGCAAGCGTAGGCAGTCGATAACGTTAGGCACATGACGGATCCGACTTCACTGCCCAGCTTCCCGCCGCCGTCCAGCGAGCGACCCCTTCGCGGACGTGTGCTCGACGCGCTGATCGACGAGGGTTTCGAGCCCAACATCGACGACGACGGAGATGTGGCCTTCACGGCGCAGGAGCAGCAGCTTTTCGTGCGGTGTATGGAGGGTGACTTCAGCGTCATGCGCGTGTTCGGTCAGTGGCAGATCGGGCAGGACGTCCCCGCGGATCCGCTGACCCGGCTCATTGCGTGCAACGAGCTGACCTTGAGCCTGAATGTGGTCAAGACCGGCATCGCGAACGAGACCCTTGTCGTGACCGGCGAGCACGTCGTGGGCGCCGACACCGACGTCAAGGGTCTGCTGGTCGTGACCACGCAGCTGGTCCTGTCCGCTGTCCACCTGTGGCACGAGAAGATCACCGGCCAGACCCCGGTCGAAAACACGGACAAGGAGCAGGCATGAGCGACTTCGTCCGGCTCGAGGTCGAGGGGGGCATCGGCACGATCCGACTGGAACGGCCCCCGATGAATGCGCTGAACGTCGAGATCCAGGACGCCCTGCAGGTTGCCGCGAACGAGGCTGCGGCGCGCCCCGACGTCTCGGCGGTCATCATCTACGGCGGCGAGAAGGTTTTCGCCGCCGGCGCAGACATCAAGGAGATGCAGACGATGTCCTACACAGACATGGTCGACCGCTCCGCGGCGTTGCAGGCCGCCTTCACGGCGGTGGCGCGGATTCCCAAGCCCACCGTGGCCGCAGTCACGGGTTACGCGCTCGGCGGCGGTTGTGAGCTGGCCCTGACCTGCGACTTCAGGGTTGCCGGCGAGAACGCCACGTTCGGTCAGCCGGAAGTGCTGCTCGGCGTCATCCCGGGTGGCGGCGGCACCCAGCGCCTCTCGCGGCTGATCGGCCCGTCCAGGGCCAAGGACATCATCTTCACCGGGCGCTTCGTCGCGGCCGAGGAAGCCCTGCGGATCGGCCTGGTCGACGAGGTTGTGGCGCCCGGGGACGTCTACGCCGCAGCTCGCCGGCGTGTCCAGCGTTACGTGGGCGGACCGGCATACGCCATCCGGGCTGCCAAGGAAGCCATCGACCGTGGCCTCGAGGTCGATCTCGTGACGGGTCTGGAGATCGAGAGGATGCAGTTCTCCGGCTTGTTCGCAACCCGTGACCGTGAGATCGGCATGGCCTCGTTCGTCGAGCACGGCCCGGGCAAAGCGGTGTTCGAAGGCCGCTAGTCCGGGAGTCGACGCGCGGGCGCCGCCGAGGTGCCCGGCATCACGGCCCACGCGGGTACTCTCCGGTAGCCGGGGCTGTCAGGATGTTCCGGAGCATGAACTCATACCCCAACGGAAGAGGACGAGCCAGCGATGAACATCGTCGTCTGTGTCAAGTACGTGCCCGACGCCGAGTCGGACCGCACGTTCAACGAGTCTGACAACACCACCGACCGGGTGGGCGTTGACGGTCTCCTCTCGGAGCTCGACGAGTACGCGGTCGAGGCGGGCCTGAAGCTGGTCGAGAGTGCTGCCGGTGGTTCCGAGGAGAACACCGTCACAGTCCTGACGGTCGGCCCGGAAAGGGCGGCCGATGCGATCAAGAAGTCCCTTCAGATGGGAGCCCACGCGGGTGTCCACGTCATCGACGATGCGATCCACGGGTCCGACGCCGTCGCGACCTCGCTGATCCTGGCCGAGGCCGTGAAGAAGATCGGGAGCCCGGACCTGGTCCTGACCGGTATGGCGTCCACGGACGCATCCATGGGCGTGGTCCCGGCCATGCTCGCCGAGCGACTTGGCCTGCCCCAGGTGACGATGGCTTCCGAGCTGACCATCGATGGTGGCACCGTGACGATTCGCCGCGACGGTGACGTCGCCTCCGAGACCATCGTCGCCTCGCTGCCGGCCCTGGTCTCGGTCACCGACCAGCTCAACGAGCCGCGCTATCCCTCCTTCAAGGGCATCATGGCCGCCAAGAAGAAGCCGGTCGAGAAGTGGTCGCTGGTCGACCTCGGTCTCGACGCCGGCTCGGTAGGCCTGGCCGCAGCCTGGACCAAGGTCGAGTCCTTCGCCAAGCGCCCGCCACGCGCGAAAGGGCAGATCGTCGCCGATGAGGGTGACGGCGGCACCAAGCTCGCAGAGTACCTGTCCGCGCAGAAGTTCATCTGAACCGACCAGACCAACGTAGGAGCAACGCACATGGCTGAAGTTCTCGTCCTGGTCGACCATGTCGACGGCGCGGTCCGCAAGACCACCTCAGAGCTGTTGACGATCGCCCGACGCCTCGGTGAGCCGTCGGCGGTCTTCATCGGCGCGGGGTTCGATGCCGCCAAGGAGACCCTGGCGCGGTACGGCGCCGAGAAGGTCTACCGCGTGGAGTCCGCCGAGGTCACCGACTATCTCGTGGTGCCCCAGGCCGAGGCGCTCGCGCAGCTCGTCGCCTCCGCGTCGCCCGTAGCGGTCCTGATCTCATCCTCCGCCGAGGGCAAGGAGATCGCGGCTCGCCTCGCGATCAAGACCGGGTCCGGGCTGATCACCGACGCCGTCGACGTGCAGCCCGGCGACGATGGCGTGGTGCGCACGACCCAGTCCGTGTTCGCGGGCGGATACATCGTGCAGGCCACGGTCACCAAGGGCACACCCATCGTCGCCGTCAAGCCCAACTCGGCTGCGCCCGAAGCGGTCCAGGGTGCCGCGGTCGACCAGGTCGTCGAGGTCTCGGTCTCCGAGGGCGCCAAGGCGGCCCGGATCACCGACAGCCAGCCCAGGGCCTCCACCGGCCGCCCTGAGCTGACCGAGGCCGCGATCGTGGTCTCCGGCGGCCGTGGCACCGGCGGTGACTTCTCCCAGGTCGAGGAGTTCGCCGACTCCCTGGGCGCGGCTGTGGGAGCATCGCGCGCTGCCGTTGACGCCGGGTGGTACCCGCACACCAACCAGGTCGGCCAGACCGGCAAACAGGTCTCCCCCCAGCTGTATGTCGCTGCGGGCATCTCCGGTGCGATCCAGCACCGCGCCGGCATGCAGACGTCGAAGACGATCATCGCGATCAACAAGGACGACGAGGCCCCCATCTTCGAGCTGGTCGACTTCGGTGTCGTCGGCGACCTGTTTGCCGTGCTGCCGCAGGCCACCGAGGCGATCCGGGCCGCGAAGGCCTGACCGAGCGGGCCGGCATACGCGGCCCGGGCCCGGTGGCGGGGTCCATGCGGCCTTCAAACGTGCAGTACGGCCTCCAAGCCCACGCCTCCACGCACGAGTGGTGAGGGCTGCAGCGGCTTGTGCACGTTCGACGGCAGGGGCCGGGCCGGTCAATGCGCCAACGTAGACTCGGTGGGTGCCCGACTCCTTTGTCTACCTCGACCATGCGGCGACCACGCCGATGCTGCCTGAGGCGATCGAGGCCATGACCGCGCAGATGGCGCTGGTGGGCAACGCCTCCTCCCTGCACACATCGGGCCGGCGCGGACGTCGCGTCGTCGAGGAGTCCCGCGAGACGATTGCGCAGGACCTGGGCGCCCGCCCCTCCGAGGTGCTTTTCACCTCCGGCGGCACCGAGTCGGACAACCTGGCCATCAAGGGCACGTTCTGGGCCCGACGGGACGCGGATCCCCGGCGGGTCAGGCTCCTGGTCAGCACGGTCGAGCACCATGCCGTCCTGGACTGTGTCGAGTTCCTCGAAGCGCACGAGGGCGCCAAGGTCACCTGGCTCGAGGTGGACCAGGTGGGCCGGGTTCACCCGGAGACGGTGCGGGCCGCCATCGAGACCGATCCCGACTCGGTCGCGCTGGTCAGCGTGATGTGGGCCAACAACGAGGTCGGCACCGTGCAGCCCATCGCCGAGATCGCAGCCGTGGCGCACGAGTTCGCCATCCCGGTGCACAGCGACGCCGTGCAGGCCGCCGGTCAGGTCGAGGTCGACTTCGCCGCAAGTGGGCTCGACCTGTTGAGCATCTCCGGCCACAAGGTCGGTGGTCCGCAGGGCGTAGGCGCCCTGCTGGCCCGACGTGATGCCGCCCTCGTGCCCCTGACCCACGGCGGCGGGCAGGAACGTCAGCTCCGCAGCGGCACCCTTGACGTACCCGCGATCCGGGGGTTTGCCGTAGCCACCCGGCACGCCACGGCCAACCTTGCGGCGGAGGCGCAGCGGCTGGTTGTCTTGCGCGACAGGCTGATTCGCGGCGCTCAGGAGGCCGGCTACGGAGTCCGGGTGAGCGGTGACTGGGAGCCCGGTGACGGCACCCGACGTCTTCCCGGGAATGCCCACCTGCTCCTTCCGGGCTGTGACGGTGACTCCCTGCTTTATCTGCTCGACGCGGCCGGCATCGAGTGCTCCACCGGCTCGGCGTGCCAGGCCGGCGTGCCGCAGCCCAGCCACGTCCTGCTGGCCATGGGCGTGCCGGAACAGCAGGCCCGTGGCGCCCTGCGGCTCAGCCTCGGGCATACCTCGACCGGGGCTGATATCGACGCGTTCCTCGCGGCCCTGCCGGCGGCCGTCGAGCGGGCGCAAAGGGCGCAGGTGGCCACCAGCACGCCGGGCACCGGCAGCCAGAAGTCACGCTGATGCGTGTCGTTGCCGCCATGAGCGGTGGGGTCGACTCGGCGGTGGCTGCGTCCCGCATGCTCGAAGCCGGGCACGAGGTCGTCGGGGTTCACCTCGCGCTGAGCCAGGACGCAGCCACCCTGCGCGAGAGCGCCCGTGGCTGCTGCACCATCGAGGACGCGGGTGATGCCCGGCGGGTCGCCGATCTGCTCGGGATCCCCTTCTACGTCTGGGACATGGCTGCGCGGTTCAGGACGGACGTGGTCGAGGACTTCATCGCCGAGTACTCCGCTGGTCGCACGCCCAACCCGTGCCTGCGCTGCAACGAGAAGATCAAGTTCGCGGCCCTGCTGGACAAGGCGATGGCGCTCGGGTTTGACGCAGTGGCGACCGGTCACTACGCCCAGATCGTCGAAGCTGACTCTGGCTCGAGGGAGCTGCACCGCGCGGTCGACATGCTCAAGGACCAGTCCTACGTCCTGGGCGTGCTCGACGAGGACCAGCTGGCCAGGGCGTTCTTTCCCCTGGGCGACACGGCCAAGCCGCAGATCCGTGAGGAGGCGGCGGCGCTCGGGTTCAACGTCGCCGCCAAGCCCGACAGCCACGACATCTGCTTCATCCCGGATGGCGACACCCGCAAGTGGCTGACCGACCGGCTCGGCGAGATGCCGGGCCGGATCGTCGACTCCGATGGCACCACGGTGGGGGAGCACGCGGGCGCCTACTCGTTCACGGTTGGGCAGCGTCGGGGCCTCCGCCTGGGTCAGCCGGCAGCCGGCGGCGAGCCACGGTACGTCGTTGAGGTGCAGCCTGTCACCAACACAGTTGTGGTCGGGACCGCGGAGCTGCTCGGCGTCGACGAGATCACCGGAGACCACACCCGTTGGTGTGGTCCGGTGCCGGAGGGTGTGGTGTCCGTGGGCGCGCAGGTTCGTGCCCACGGCGAGGAGATCCCTGCGAAGGCCTGGGCCGAAGGACAGCGGCTCCAGGTGCGCCTCGAGCGCCGCATCCGTGGCGTCGCGCCAGGCCAGTCAGTGGTCCTGTACGAAGGGACCCGAGTGGTCGGATCCGCCACGATCGCCAAGACAGCGGCCAGCACTGCGCGGACAGGCCGTTAGGCTCGCGGCGTGAGCAGAGCCAGCGGGATCGGGTCGTGGCCGGACACCGACGTACGCCAGGCGTTGACGGCGGTCCGGGACGTGCTCAGCGAGGACGGACTGCCTTATCTGCCAGAGCTTCCCGCGCGCGGGCCCGGTGCGGACATGATTGGCCGGAGCGCAGGGCTCCTGGCTGATCTGGAGGTTGACCTGCAGCCGATGGGGTGGCGCTTCGTCGACCGGCCCGGACGCGACGCCCATCGCACGTCCGCCCTCCTGCGCCAGGACCTGGATGAGCTGGCCGAGGCCTTTGACGGCTACGACGGCCAGCTCAAGCTGCAGATAGCCGGACCCTGGACTCTCACCTCCTCGATCTGGCTGCACCGCGGTGAGCGTTCGGTGGTCGATGCCGGTGCCACCCGTGACGTGATCGCCTCGCTGGCCGAAGGGCTGCGCGTCCATCTCGGCGAGGTCGCCCGGCTCCTTCCCAAGGCGACCCTGGTGGTCCAGATCGACGAACCAGGCCTGCCCTCGGTCCTTTTGGGACAGCTACCAACGGCGTCCGGCTTCGGACGGATTCGCGCCATCGACCCCACCATCGCGACCGAGGGACTGCGCGAGGTCGTCGCGGCGAGCGGCGACCGGCATACCGTCGTGCACTGTTGTGCACCGGACGTGCCGTTGCCGCTGCTGAGGGACACAGGCGCCAAGGCCATCTCCCTGGACACCACGTTGCTCGGAGCCAAGGGCTGGGAGTCGGTCGCGGTCACCGTCGAGTCCGGCGTGGACCTGTGGGCCGGAGTTGTTCCCACTGGCGAGTCCCGCAGCAAGGTCACCGAAGTCATCGACCCGCTGATCGAAGCCTGGAACCGCGTCGGGCTGCCTCTGCCAGATCTGTCCCGCGTGACCCTCACGCCGGCCTGCGGTCTGGCCGGGCTCACACCTTCGGGGGCCAGCAGCGTTCAACGACTGGCCGTGGATGCGGCCCGGGCATTGACCGAGACCGCAGGAAGCTGACCTTCATGATGGCCAGGGACAACGAGACATGACAGCTACGACCAGGGGCCGTATTCCCGGCGCGACCGACACGATGAAGGTCGCCCGCGTCCCATGGCAGATCAAGTTCACCGCGTTGGCGTTCATCTGGGGATCGAGCTTCCTGCTGATGAAGATCGGCCTGAGATCCCTTGCGCCGCTTCAGATCTCGGGCTTGCGTATCTTCAGCGGTGCGACCGTTCTGTGGCTTCTGCTCGCGGCCAGTCGGGGTCGGCTGCCCCGGGACCTCCGCACGTGGGGCCACCTGATGGTGACCGGCTTCTTCCTGGGGGCACTGCCGTTCAGCCTCTTCGCGCTCGGCGAGGAAAGGGTCAGTTCGGCACTGGCAGGCATCGGCAACTCGATTACCCCCATTGCCACTGTCCTGTTCAGCCTGCTGCTCCTTCGGTCCGACAAGATCGGTGGGCGCAAGATCTTCGGAGTGCTCATCGGCTTCCTCGGGGTCCTCGTGATCCTGCAGCCGTGGCAGGCCCAAGGACGGCCAGACCTCCTTGGCTTTGGCATGACGCTGGTGGCCGGAATGTCCTACGGCCTGGGCTGGACCTATACCAAGCGATTCCTCGGCAGAGCGGACTTCGGCGGGCTCACCCTGCCCACAGCACAGATGCTGACCTCCGCCGGCCAGATGCTCGTTGCCCTGATGGTCTGGTGGCTCACCCAGCGCACCCGCCTGTCCCTGGCGGCTCCGTGGTCCCTGCATGCAAACACCGATGGGGGTTCGGTCCTCTGGCCGGTTATCGCGGTCCTCGCACTGGGCGTCGTCGGCACCGGCATCGCGATGTCCTTCCAGTACGACGTCGTCCGTGCCGCCGGTCCGACCGTCGGCGCCTCGGTCACCTACCTGATCCCGGTGGTCTCGGTGGCCCTGGGCGTCCTGGTGCTGGGCGAGCGCCTGCAGTGGCCACAGTTCGCCGGCGCCGCGGTTGTCCTGGGTGCCGCGGTGCTGATCGGGCGCTCGAAACGACGATGAGCTGTCACTGGTTTGGGGCAAGATATGGCCTGTGACCGACCTCCAGACCGACGTTCCCGATGACGTCCGCCACGAGTGGGCCGAGCTTGCCGAGCAGGTGCGCGCTCACCAGTTCAGCTATCACGTCAAGGACGCGCCGACCATCAGCGACGGTGAGTATGACGCGCTGATCCGTCGGCTGAACGGCCTCGAGGATCAGTACGCCGAGCTTCGCACTCCCGACAGCCCCACCCAGCAGGTTGGTGCGGCGTTCTCCACGGACTTCGCGGCGGTTGACCACCTCGAGCGGATGCTCAGCCTGGACAACGCCTTCAGCGCCCAGGAGCTCGCGGCCTGGGCGGCTCGGGTCGAACGTGACAATGCCTCCGATGGTGGCGGCACGGCATACCACCTTCTGTGCGAGCTCAAGGTCGACGGGCTGGCGATCAACCTGCTCTATGAACGCGGTCGGCTCGTGCGGGCCGCCACCCGAGGCGACGGGCGCACCGGCGAGGACGTCACCAACAACGTGCGCACGATCGAGGGCATCCCGCACCAGCTCGCCGGGTCCGGTCACCCGCAGAGCATCGAGATCCGCGGAGAGGTCTTCTTCCCGGTCGAGGCGTTTGCCGAGCTGAACGCCAGGCTCGTGGAAGCGGGCAAGGCGCCCTTTGCGAATCCGCGCAATGCGGCAGCAGGATCGTTGCGGCAGAAGGACCCTCGCGTGACGGCAACCCGTCCGCTGCGGATGCTCGTGCACGGGATCGGAGCTCGTGAGGGCTTCGCGATGGAACGCCAGAGCCAGTCCTATGCCGTGCTACGCGAATGGGGCATGCCGGTGTCCAGCCACTTCAAGGTGCTCGACGACATCGAAGCCGTGCAGGCCTACATCGACCACTACGGGGAGAATCGGCACGCTGTCGAGCACGAGCTGGACGGCATCGTCATCAAGATCGACGAGGTCGCGGTCCAGCGCCGTCTGGGGTCGACCTCGCGGGCGCCGCGCTGGGCCATCGCCTACAAGTACCCACCTGAAGAGGTCACGACCAAGCTCCTGGACATCCGGGTCAACGTCGGTCGGACCGGGCGGGTGACGCCCTATGGGGTGATGAAACCGGTCAAGGTGGCGGGCTCCACGGTCGAGATGGCCACGCTGCACAACGCCCTCGAGGTCCTTCGCAAAGGTGTGCTGATCGGCGACACCATCGTCCTGCGCAAAGCCGGTGACGTCATCCCTGAGATTGTCGGGCCGGTCGTCGACCTGCGTGACGGGTCCGAGCGCGCCTTCGAGATGCCGACCCACTGCCCCGAGTGCGGCACCGAGCTGGCTGCGCAGAAGGAGGGCGACAAGGACATCCGTTGCCCCAACTCGCGTTACTGCCCGGCCCAGCTGCGCGAGCGGCTGTTCGCCCTGGCCGGCCGTGGTGCGTTCGACATCGAGGCGCTCGGCTGGGAGGGCGCCATCGCCCTGCTCGAGGCCAAGGTGCTGGCCGACGAGGGCGACCTGTTCGACCTCGCCCCAGGACCCGACGGCGACACCAAGCACTCAGTGGCGCGACTCCTCACCGTGCCGCTCTACACCCGTGCCGCCAAGAAGTCCGATGCGGAGGGCGCGGTGGACGACGGCCGGGTGCTCTCGGCCAACGGCGCCAAGCTGATCGCAAACCTCGCGACCGCAAGGACGCAGCCACTGTGGCGGGTGCTCGTGGCGCTCTCGATCAGGCACGTCGGTCCTACCGCGGCGCGGGCCCTTGCCGGGCACTTCGCCTCGATGGATCTGATCCGAGCCGCCTCGCTGGACGCGCTCTCCAGCGTCGAGGGCGTCGGCGGGGTGATTGCCGAGGCGGTCCAGGAGTGGTTCGCCGTGGACTGGCATGTGGCCATCGTCGACAAATGGGCCGCAGCCGGGGTGCGGATGGCCGACGAGGTCGACGAGTCAAGGCCCAGGACCCTGGCAGGCCTGACCATCGTGGTCACCGGCTCGTTGGCGGGTTTCTCACGGGACGAGGCCAAGGAAGCCATCCTGTCCCGAGGTGGGAAGGCAGTCGGGACGGTGTCGAAGAAAACCGACTACGTCGTGGTTGGTGAGAACGCCGGGTCCAAGGCCGAGAAGGCACGAGAGCTCAATCTGGCGATCCTGGACGAGGCCGGCTTCGTCAGGCTCCTTGACTCCGGCAGCCCAGGTGCGTGAGCGAGTCTGTCCCGTCGACACGACGCCGCGAGGGTGACAGGCTCGGGCATGTGCTCGTCGACTGTGAATGGATGCGGATCCGGCGGCGTGACGAGACGGTGCCATGACCGCTGACCGGGAGCGGGACGAGGTCGGTCGTCCCCGCAACGCCCGCCCCCGCGATGCGCTTGGCCGCCCCCTTCGCCGTGGGGACCCCGGGGTCGAGGGTGTTCCCGAGGGCCTTGTCCTGGCGCCGCACGAAGGTCTTGCCGAAGCCCAGCGGCTGCTGGACGAGGGCCGCCCGTTCCACGCCCACGAGGTCCTGGAGGCCCTCTGGAAAGCAGCCCCGGATACCGAACGCGACCTCTGGCAGGGGTTGGCACAGCTTGCAGTGGGCCTGACCCACGCCCTTCGTGGGAACCGCGTCGGTGCTGCGGTGCTGCTCAGGCGTGGGGCCGAGCGCATCTCGGCCTTCACGGTGGATCCACCGCACGGCGTGGACGTATCGGGCCTGCTCGATTGGGCGAGAACACTTGCCGGGCAGCTGGACGACCCGTCCCGAGGCTCCGAACCACTTGGCGCGCCAAGGCTCCTTGGCCCGTGAGCTCTCAGTTCTCGTCCCGCCCGCTGACGCCGCAGACCTTCTTTTCGTATGGCGGGTGCGCCCTTCAAACGTGCACTACCCCCGGCAGGCTCAAAGCTCCACGCCTGGACCAGCCGGAGATCGGCGACCAGTGCACGTTTGACGGCAGGGGCGCCCACCCGGCCGGCGGCTCGCGGAGCTCCGAATACGGCCCATGACAGCGCACTAGACTCGAGCGCATGTCCGCAATCTCCCGCGACGAGGTCGCCCACCTGGCAATGCTCGCGCGCATCGACCTCAGTGATGGTGAGCTCGACAAGCTGTCTGGCGAGCTCGCCATCATCCTCGAGTCGGTCGCGCGGGTCAGTGAGGTCGCCGCCGACGACGTCCCGCCCATGTCGCACCCCCTGCCGCTGACGAACGTGACGCGGCCCGACGTCGTACGTCCCAGCCTGACTGCCGCGGAGGCGCTGGCTGGCGCGCCGGCCTCCGAGCAGCAGCGGTTCTCCGTCCCGCGGATCCTGGACGAGGACTGACCTCTCCGGGCGTCCGCCACATGTTCGCCGTCCTTCGAGCACTCCGAGCAAAGGTTCACCTGTGACTTCCGACATCATCCGCGCGAGCGCTGCCGAGCTCGCGGATCGCCTGGCCCGCAAGGAGATCAGCGCGGTCGAGGCCACCCAGGCCCACCTGGATCGCATCGCTGCCGTTGACGGCTCGGTCAAGGCCTTCCTGCACGTCGACACCGAGGGTGCGCTCGCCACCGCCCGCGACATCGACCGGCGCCGGATGGCCGGTGAGGACCTGCACGTCCTCGCCGGGGTGCCGATCGCCGTGAAGGACATCGCGACCACCAAAGGACTGCCAACCACGGCCGGCTCCCGGATCCTGGAGGGCTGGATCCCGCCCTACGACGCCACGATCGTGACCAGGCTCAAGGCCGCCGGGATGCCGATCCTGGGCAAGACCAACATGGACGAGTTCGCGATGGGCTCCTCCACGGAGCACTCGGCGTTCGGCCCGTCGCACAACCCGTGGGACCTCGAGCGCATCCCCGGGGGTTCTGGTGGCGGCTCCTCGGCAGCGGTCGCGTCCTATCAGGCGCCCCTGGCGATAGGCACGGACACGGGCGGGTCGATCCGCCAGCCGGCTGCCGTGACGGGCACGGTCGGGACCAAGCCGACGTACGGTGGCGTCTCGCGCTACGGCCTGATCGCCCTGGCCAGCAGTCTCGACCAGGCCGGGCCCGTGTCGCGCACGGTCCTTGACGCTGCGCTCCTGCACTCGGTCATCGGTGGTTACGACCCGATGGACTCCACGTCGATCGATGCGCCGGTACCGCCGGTGATCGAGGCCGCCCGCCGGGCCGACGTCAGGGGTCTGCGGATCGGCGTGGTCAAGGAGCTCGGTGGCGAGGGCTACCAGCAGGGCGTCCGAGCCCGCTTCGAGGAGTCCGTGCAGCTGCTGGTGGAGGCGGGCGCCGAGGTCGTCGAGGTGTCGTGCCCGAGCTTCGACTACGCGTTGGCGGCCTACTACCTGATCCTGCCGGCTGAGGCGTCCTCAAACCTGGCCAAGTTCGACGCCATGAGGTACGGCTTGCGCGTCCTGCCCGAGGGGGTGGATGACCCCAGCGCCGAACAGGTCATGGCTGCCTCTCGCGACGCCGGTTTCGGTGACGAGGTCAAGCGCCGGATCATCCTGGGCACCTATGCCCTGTCCAGCGGCTACTACGACGCCTACTACGGCTCGGCTCAGAAGGTCCGCACCCTGATCTCGCGTGACTTCACCGCGGCGTTCGACCAGGCCGATGTCCTGGTGTCGCCGACCACACCGACCACCGCCTTCAAGATCGGCGAAAAGGTCCACGACCCACTTGCCATGTACCTCAACGACATTGCGACGATCCCGGCCAACCTTGCCGGCATCCCCGGGATGTCTCTGCCGAGCGGTCTGGCCGACGAGGACGGGCTGCCGACCGGCATACAGATCCTCGCCCCCGCAACGAAGGACGAGCGACTGTATGGCGTCGGCGCAGCTCTGGAAGCCGCGCTCAACAAGCGCTGGGGCGGGCCGTTGCTCGCCAAGGCCCCCGAGCTGCCGACCACCCACAATGGCAGGGAGGCCCGCGCATGACCAGCGACACGAGGACCAACGCCGCAGAACCCGTCGTCGACTACGCCGAGGTGCTGCGGACCTATGACCCGGTGATGGGCCTGGAGGTCCATGTCGAGCTCAACACCGCTACCAAGATGTTCTGTGGTTGCGCGACCGGCTTTGGCGCAGAACCCAACTCGCAGGTCTGTCCCGTGTGTCTCGGTCTGCCGGGGGCGCTTCCGGTGGTCAACGCCGCTGCCGTCGACTCGGCAATCCGGATCGGGCTGGCGCTCAACTGCCGGATCGCGCCCTGGTGCCGGCTCGCCCGCAAGAACTACTTCTACCCGGACATGCCCAAGAACTTCCAGACGTCGCAGTATGACGAGCCGATCGCCTTTGACGGCTACCTCGACGTAGCCCTCGAAGACGGGTCCAGCTTCCGGGTCAACATCGAGCGCGCACACATGGAGGAGGACACCGGCAAGTCGCTGCACATCGGCGGCGCCACCGGACGGATCCACGGCGCGGACCACAGCCTGGTCGACTACAACAGGGCCGGCATCCCCCTCGTCGAGATTGTGACCAAACCTATTGTGGGCGCTGGGGATCGGGCACCTGAAGTTGCCAAGGCGTATGTCTCGGCGTTGCGTGACCTGCTCAAGGCGCTCGGCGTCAGTGACGTCCGGATGGAGCAGGGGTCCCTGCGCTGCGACGCCAACGTCTCGCTGCGCCCCAAGGCCGCCGACGCACACGCCCAGGAAGACGTGCCGTTGGGCACCCGGACCGAGACCAAGAACGTCAACTCGCTGCGGTCGGTGGAACGCGCAATCCGCTACGAGATCACCCGTCATGCCGCGGTGTTGAACAGCGGCGCGTCCATCCTGCAGGAGACCAGGCACTGGCACGAGGACACCGGCGTCACCACGTCCGGTCGCGTGAAGTCCGACGCCGACGACTACCGCTATTTTCCGGAGCCCGACCTGCTGCCGGTCGCGCCGCCGCCCGACCGCGTCGAACGGCTGCGGGCCACCCTTCCCGAGCCACCGGTCGACCGTCGTCGCAGGCTGCAGAAGGACTGGGGCTACAGCGATCTCGAGATGCGCGACGTCATCAACGCATCGGCGGTGGAGCTGATCGAGGAGTCCGTTGCCGCAGGGGCAACGCCCGCTGGCGCTCGTAAGTGGTGGATGGGTGAGCTGGCCCGTCGCGCGAGTGTCGAGGGTCGTGACCTGGGCGACTTCGGTGTGACTCCGGCGCACGTCGCGGAGCTTGACGCACTGGTGGGATCCGGTCGACTCAACGACTCGACGGCCCGTCAGGTGCTCGAAGGTGTCCTCTCAGGTGAAGGCTCACCGGTGGAGGTCGCCGACGCGCACGGGCTGCAGCTGGTGGACGACGATGATGCGCTGTCAGCGGCCGTGGACGCGGTCATCGTGGCGAACCCAGATGTTGCCGACAAGGTGCGTGACGGCAAGGTTGCTGCTGCCGGCGCGCTGATCGGGCAGGTCATGAAGGAGATGAAGGGCCAGGCGGACGCTGCCAAGGTCCGCGAGCTGATCCTCACCAAGCTGAGCGTCTCCTGACCTTCCGAACCGTCGGGCTCAAGAGCGGCTCTTGCCCCTGCTCGCGGGCTCCCTTGACGGGGCTGCGAGCCACCCTTGAGTCCTCCGTTCTCGTGGCTCCCTTGACGGGGCCGCGAACCACCCCGCAGCCCTCCTTCGCCACCACCCTGCAGTGTCCGGTTGCGAAGTGGCTCTCGCCCCTGCTCGCAGGCTCCCTTGACGGGGCTACGAGCCACCTCGCAGCCCTCCTTCGCCACCACCCTGCAGTTTCCGGTTGCGAAGTGGCTCTCGCCCCTGCTCGCAGGCTCCCTTGATGGGGCTACGAGCCACCCCGCAGCCCTTCTTGTTCGGCAGGCTCCCTTGACGGGGCTACGAGCCACCCCGCAGCCCTCCTCCAGTCCGGCTTCGGTCAGCGAATCGGCAGGCGGAGCGCCAGGATCCGGTCGTCGCCGGGTTGGAGGGTGCCGCGGAAGGTGTTGCTCGTGACCAGCCAGAGCCGTCCGTCCGGTGCTGGCGCAACCGTTCGCAGTCGTCCGTACCTTCCTTGCAGAAGCCGTTCGGGCACGCCCGCGTTCCCCGCGCCGTCCAGCGGGATGCGCCACAGGGACTCGCCGCGCAGAGCCGCCATGTAGATGGCACCGTCCGCGCCAACGGTGATCCCGCTGGGTGAGGCGTCGGCAGTCGGCCACTGCCGGATCGGGTCGACGAAACCGGACCGGCGACCGATCCCTTCGACCTCCGGCCAGCCATAGTTGCGGCCGGGCTCGATGCGGTTCAGCTCGTCCCAGGTGTTCTGCCCGAACTCGCTGGCGTACATGGTCCCGGCGTTGTCCCAGGCCAGGCCCTGGACGTTGCGATGGCCCAGGCTCCAGATGGGTGACCCCGGGAAGGGGTTCCCGGGCGCGGGGGAGCCCTCGGTGGTGACTCTCAGGATCTTGCCGCCCAGGGACCCCTTGTCCTGGGCCGCGTCGCGCTGACCGGCGTCGCCGGTGGAGATGTAGAGGAAGCCGTCCGGACCGAACGCGAGCCGGCCGCCGTTGTGGTTGCCGGCCTTGGGGATGTCCTTGACGATGACCACTCCCGGCTTCAGTGAGACGCCGTCGAACGTCATTCGCATGACCCGGTTGTCGTCTGCTGAGGTGAGGTAGGCGAAGACCGCCCGGTCGGTCGCGAAGGTGGGGGACACCGCTATACCGAGCAGTCCTCCCTCTCCTCCGGGAACGACCTCCGACACCCGCCCCACCGACACCGGTCCGGCGCCCTCGGAGATGTGCAGGACCTCGGCCTGGTCGCGCAGGGTGACCAGCGCCGTGCCGTCCGGTAGGAACGCCAGCCCCCATGGCAGTGGCAGCCCGGTTGCGATGGTCCGGGTCGCCGGCAAGGGGGGCGCCGTGGTCGAGCTCGGGGATGGGGTGGCACCAGGGGTCGAGGCGCTGCTCCCGAGGGGCTCGGACGCGGTCGGGAAGGTGACCGGGTCCACCCCGCCGGAACAGCTCGTGATGGCAACAGCTACCGGGATCGCCCACCAGGCCCGTCTGCTCATGTCACATTCTCACCCGTTACGGTTCGAGCATGACTGTGATCTCGTTGCCCGACCATGAGTGGATCGACCTCGTCGGACCGGTGGAGGGGG
>JANOHS010000375.1:0-2178 GCA_031406655.1 Micrococcales bacterium | reverse complement strand
CTACGGCAACGCCCTGATTGACATCTATGCAGCGATCTTCCCCAAGGACCACCCCTACCACCACGTGACCATCGGTTCCATGGAGGATCTTGACGCCGCCAGCCTGGAGGACGTGCACGAGTTCTTCCGCCGTTACTTCGGGCCCAACAACACCGTGCTCACGTTGGTCGGGGACCTCACGCCGGACGAGGGATTCGCTTCGGCGGAGCGGTACTTCGGCCCGTTGCCGGCCACGGCGGCTGCCTCTCGAGGGCCGTTGGAGCCACTGGCCCCCCTGCCCGAGCCGCAACGCGACGAGCACATCGAGGATGTCCCCTCCGACCGTCTGCACCTCGCCTTCCGTCTGCCGGTGGATGACACCCCTGAGTTCTTCGCGTCCTCGCTGGCGATGGACATCATCGGTGGTCTGGCCACCTCGAGGCTCTATCAACGGTTGGTCCGGCGCGAGCAGATCGCCAACAGCATCTCCGCCCACGCGATGGGCCTGGTGGACGGAGTTTCGTTGGGGTTCTTGGTGATTGACGTTGCCGACGGCTGCAGTGCTGACGGCGTCGAGTCAGCCACGTGCGAGGAGCTGGTCAGGTTCGCCGCCGAAGGACCGACCGAGATCGAGATGGAGTCGGCGATGGCGCAGACCGAGCGCGGCTGGCTCTCCTCCCTGGCCAGCCAGGAGGAGCGCGCCGACCACATCTGCCATCACGCCACGCTGCAGGGCGACTCCGGCTACATCAACACCTTTCTGGACCGCCTCGGCGAGGTGACGGCCGCCAACGTCCAGCAGGCTGCCGCTCGATGGCTCATGCCGCAGTCGCGCGCCGTGGTGGCCTACCTCAAGTCGGACGGAGCTGCCCAGTGACCCAGCCGCAGAGCGTGATCGCGCGACCCGAGGTACTGCCTCCGGAGTCCTGGTCATTCCCGGAGCCGGAGCGTGCGGGGCTCGTCAACGGGCTGAGCGTGGTCAGCTACGACATCCCCGGCCAGTACGTCATCTCTGTGCGCCTTGCGGTCCCGATGCCGCTCCATCGCGAGCCGCGAGAGCTCGAGGGCATCGCCACGATCATGGCGCGGACCCTCGACGAGGGAACGCAGCGGCATACCGCCGAGGAGTTTGCCGAGCTCTTGGAGCGCAAGGGAATTGCCCTCGGCGCGGGCGCCAGCGAGTCAGGTCTGATCGTCGATCTCGACGTGCCGAAGCGAAACCTGAGCGAGGCGCTCGATCTGCTCAGCCAGGCGATACGAGAGCCCGCGTTTCCCGCCAACGAAGTCTCGCGCCACGTCAAGATTCGACTGGCGGAGATCGACCACGAGCGTTCGCAGCCTGGTCAACGCGCGGCGCTGGAGTTCATCACGACGTACTTCGACGCCGACGAGCGGGCGTCACGTCCCAGTGCGGGCACCAAGGAGACGATCTCGGCGATCACGCCGGCGGATCTGGTCGCGTTCCACGCCGCCAACGTGGTGCCTTTCGGTGCCACGGTGGTCGTCGCCGGAGATCTGGGTGATCTGGAGGTCGTGTCCGAGGTCGAGGTCGCCCTGGGGTCCTGGAGCGGCGCCGCGCTCGAGGTGGTCGAGCCGCCCGAGGCCGCACGGGCCGGCGACGCCGCACGGATCGTGTTCCTCGATCGCCCGGGCTCGGTGCAGACCGAGCTCTACGTGGGTTGTCACGGGCCGGACCGCCGGGTCGAAGGCGGTTGGGCGCCGTACCAGGTGCTGGGTTTTGTCGTCGGCGGCTCTCCCAACGCCAGGCTTGACGTGGTTCTGCGCGAGGACAAGGGATTCACCTATGGCATTCGCTCGGGCTTTCGTCCGCGGCGACAGGGTGGCCTGTTCCTGACCAGCGGTTCGGTGCGAGCGGACTCCACCGTGGAGGCGCTGGGGCTCCTGCTGGACATCCTGGACAAGGCCCGTGCCGGCTTCACGGAGGCTGAGACCCAGACCGGCGTCGACTTCATCGGCAAGACGGCGCCCGGTCGCTATGCCACCGCCGACACCGTCGCGGACGAGGCCGCAGGACTGTCGCTGGAGGGCCTGACCACCGAGTTCACCTCGGCGAGCCTGCACGCGCTCGCCGATGTCGACGCCGATGTCCTCAGCCGGGCTTATGGACGGTACGTCACCGGCGAGTGGACCGTGATCATCGTCGGCGATGCCAGCGCGTATGCCGAGGGCGTGCGCGGC
>JANOHS010000555.1:0-4171 GCA_031406655.1 Micrococcales bacterium | reverse complement strand
GACGTCGCCGGCCACGCGGGACCCGGCGCGACGCATACCCCCATGTCGATGGTGCACGCCACCATCGCGCCCGGCGCCGAGCTCGAGCTGCCGTGGCGCCCGGACTTCAACGCGCTGGTCTACGTCATGAGCGGTGACGGGTTCGTCGGCCCGGGTCAGTCACCGATCGGCACCGGCCAGCTGGCGGTGCTGGGTCGCGGAGAGGCGCTGCGACTCTCGGCCGCCAGGTCGCAGCAGGCGCGCTTAGCCGCGGGGCTGGACGTGGTCATCCTGGGTGGTGCGCCCATCCGTGAGCCCGTCGCGTGGGCGGGGCCGTTCGTGATGAACACCCGCGCCGAGCTGATCCAGGCCTTCGAGGACTACAACGCCGGGCGTCTTGGGCACCCAGCGCACGAAGGGGTCGGCGGCGAGGCCTGACCTTTCCCCTCACCCCACCAACCCCACCCCACCACCGCCGACCGATCAGCGGTGTTCGGATGCGGTATGGCGAGGGCTTGGGTCAGTCGCCAGGTGTGAGTCCCACCGCTGCTCGAGGTGGCCGAAACGCCACACCGCCAACGCAACGGCCCAGGTGGCCAGGAACAGGCCGACGATCCAGTACCCCATGGTGTTGAGCTCGACCGAGCCGATCGCGCCCAGGGGCCCGGTGGTGATCTGGAGTCGTTCGGTCAGGATCGAGGTGAGCTGGATGCTGCCGATCAGGAGAGCAACGGCGACCGACAGCGCCGTGATGGGGATGTTGTAGTAGATCTTGCGCACCGGCTTGGAGAACGCCCAGCCGTAGGCGAAGTTCATGAACGAGCCGTCGATGGTGTCCAGCAGCGACATGCCGGCCGCAAACAGGATCGGGATGGTCAGGATCGCCCACCATGGCAGGCTTGAGGCGGCCGCACCGCCGGCTACCACAAGCAGCCCGACCTCGGTGACGGTGTCGAAGCCGAGGCCGAAGAGCAGCCCGATGGGGTACATGTGCACCGGCTTGGTGACCGCCCTGGTGAGCCCGCCCAGGATCCGGTTGACGAAACCGCGCTTGTCGAGCTGTTCCTCGAGCGCGGCCTCGTCGAAGTGGCCGCGGCGCATGGCGGCGAAGACCTTGAGGATGCCGATCAGGGCCGCCAGGTTGACCAAACCGATGAGGATGAGGAAGACGCCCGAGACCGACGCGCCCCACACGCTTGTGGCGCGTTGCAGGGCCGACTGGTCATCACCCACCTGGGTGGCCAGGGCGCGGATGCCGATGGCCAGGAGCGCCACCATGACGAAGACGACCGAGCTGTGGCCGAGGCTGAACCAGAACCCGACGCTGAGCGGTCGTTTGTCCTCGCCCATGAGCCTTCGGGTCGTGTTGTCGATGGCCGCGATGTGATCGGCGTCGAACGCGTGCCGCATTCCGAGGGTGTATGCCGTGACGCCCAGTCCGACCCCCACGAGCTGCCCGCCGACCGTGTAGTCATGTGGGGCAACGAAACCCACCAGCACCCCCCACCCGACGACGTGCAGCAGCAGGATGAACGCCCCCATGCCCCAGAGACTGCGTCGCTCGTCGCCGGACAGAGCGACTCGGACGGCAGAGGGCATGGCCCCACGGTAGACATCGACCAGCCCTTGTTGCAAGTGATTCGCAATAAGGCGGCCCGAGGGTTCTGCCGGGCGAGCCTGGCATCAGCGCTCTGCGCACCACCATGTGCATGTTGCTTGGCGACGAATGTGTAGATTTGCCCTTCGCAGGTAGGTAAACCCCACACGACAGGAGCAGCTGTGCGCATTGGTGTGCCGAAAGAGACGCGGCCAGGTGAGACCCGGACGGCCGCCACGCCCAAGACTGTCGCCCAGCTGATTGCCCTTGGCTACGAGGTGCTCGTGGAGTCAGGCTCAGGCGGGCTGTCCAGCTTTCCCGATCATGCCTACGAGGAGGCCGGCGCCTCGATCGCATCCACGGATGAGGTCTGGGGCAGTGACTTCGTCGTCAAGATCAACGCCCCCTCCGACTCGGAGATCGCCCGGATGGGTCCGGGCGCCATGCTTGCCAGCCTGCTCTCCCCGGCGCTGGCACCCGAGCTGCTCGAGAAGCTGAGCGCCCGGGGCGTCACGGCGCTGGCGATGGACGCAGTCCCGCGGATCTCGCGGGCACAGTCCCTCGACGTGCTCAGCTCGATGGCCAACGTCGCCGGCTACCGCGCGGTCATCGAGGCCGCCCATGAGTTCGGCAGCCTGTTCACCGGCCAGATCACCGCCGCGGGCAAGGTCCCGCCGGCCAAGGTCCTCGTCGTCGGAGCCGGGGTCGCCGGGCTGGCGGCCATCGGCACGGCCGGCAGCCTCGGCGCCATCGTGCGCGCCTTCGACGCCCGTCCAGAGGTCGGCGAGCAGGTCGAGTCGATGGGCGCCGAGTTCCTGAAGATCGATGTGGAGCAGGCGGCGCCGAGCGCCGACGGCTACGCCAAGGAGACCTCGGAGGACTTCAACCGCGCGGCCGAGGAGCTGTATGCCGCACAGGCCGGCGATGTGGACATCATCATCACCACCGCGCTGATCCCGGGGAAGCCTGCGCCGCGGCTGATCAGCGCCGCGATGGTGGCGACGATGAAGCCGGGCAGCGTCATCGTCGACATGGCAGCGGCCAACGGCGGCAACTGCGAGCTGTCCCGGCCGGACGAGCTCGTCGTGAGCGACAACGGCGTGCGGATCATCGGCTACACCGACCTTCCGGGGCGGCTGCCGACCCAGTCCTCCCAGCTCTTCGGCACGAACATCGTCAACCTGATGAAGCTGCTCACGCCGGGCAAGGACGGCCAGGTCGTCCTCGACCTGGATGACGTCGTTCAGCGCGGTATGACCGTGGTCCGCGACGGCCAGACGATGTGGCCACCACCGCCGGTGCAGGTGTCGGCCCAGCCCGCCGTCGCGGCCGCCACCGTGGTCGCCAAACCTGAGCCCAAGCCGAAGGACCCGCGGCGGAGGTACGCCTACATGGCAGTCGCCGCGGTGCTGTTCCTCGCGTTGGCGAAGGGGTCGCCGTCCGCGTTCCTCAGCCACTTCACGGTCTTCGCGCTCGCCTGCGTCGTCGGCTACTACGTCATCTTCAACGTCACCCATGCCCTGCACACGCCGCTGATGTCGGAGACCAACGCCATCTCGGGCATCATCCTGGTCGGCGCCCTCAGCCAGATCGGCCACGGCGGGGTTGTCACGGTTGTGTCCTTCATCGCACTGGCAGTGGCCAGCATCAACGTCTTCGGTGGTTTCACCGTGACCCAGCGCATGCTCACGATGTTCCGGAAGGCTTAAATCCAGATGACCACCATCGTCCAGGCGGCGTACATCGTCTCCGCCCTGCTGTTCATCATGGCCCTCGCCGGCCTCTCCAAGCACGAGACCGCCAAGACCGGCAACGCCTACGGTGTCGCCGGCATGACCATCGCCATCGTGGCAACCGGCGCGCTGGCGCTCGACGCCCCGGAGATCGGCGTCCCGGCCACCCTGGGCCTGATCGTGCTCGCGATGGCGATCGGCGCTGTCATCGGGATCTGGCGCGCCAAAAGCGTCGAGATGACCGGGATGCCCGAGCTGATCGCGATCCTGCACAGCCTCGTCGGCGCCGCAGCCGTGCTCGTCGGCTACAACTCGTTCCTGACCGAGGAGGGGCTCACGGGCTCCCTTGCCAACATCCACTCGGTCGAGGTGTTCCTCGGCGTGTTCATCGGCGCCGTGACCCTGACCGGATCGGTCGTCGCGTTCCTCAAGCTGAGCACCCGCATCTCGTCGGCGCCCCTCATGCTCCCGCAACGCCACAAGATGAACCTCGCGGCCCTGCTGGTCTCCGCGGCGCTGATGGTCTGGTTCGTCAGCGCGGGCGCCATCGGGCCGCTGCTGATCATGACGGTGATCTCGCTCGCGCTGGGCTGGCACCTCGTTGCCTCCATCGGCGGAGGCGACATGCCTGTCGTCATCTCGATGCTCAACTCGTACTCCGGGTGGGCGGCAGCCGCCGCCGGCTTCATGCTTGGCAACGACCTGCTGATCGTCGTCGGTGCGCTCGTCGGCTCCTCTGGTGCGATCCTGAGCTACATCATGTGCCGGGCCATGGGCCGCTCGTTCGTCAGCGTCATCGCCGGCGGGTTCGGGGGGGCGCCCGTGAGCACGGAGGAGCGGGACTACGGCGACTTCCGCGAGA
>JANOHS010000305.1:0-16294 GCA_031406655.1 Micrococcales bacterium | reverse complement strand
CTACGGCCGCCACGACCATCAACCCGAAGAGCAAGAGGTACTGGAAGAAGCGCCGGATGCTGTGGGCGTCGGTCCTCCGGGGCCCCGTTCGGTTGCCGAGCTGGCGCACGGCCCAGACGACCAGAACGATCGGCAGCGCGATGGTGACCAACGAGAAGATCAGCCCGATGACCATGGTCAGCCCTTCGTGGACGAGCACGGAGACAGGAGCCAGGGTGATCCTGTGATCATCCAGACCCCGCTCTCGCGTTGGACGGTGATCCGCTCCTTGTGCGTGTAGCCCGAGGACTCGAAGGGACCATCCCCGGAGCCCTCGGTGACGTCGACCGTCACGACCGCCTGGTCGCCCTCGACGACGGAGCGGTCGAGCACGACCCGTGCGGACTGGGGGGCGTATGCGGACGCTACGTCCGAGACGTCACAGCCGGACCTCGGCGAGAGCTGGGCCGCGGCGACCGGGTAGTCCCCGTCGAACACCGCCTGCAGGTACGCCTGGACGACCCCTTCAGGGGTCTTCGGGTCCAGGTCGGGCGCTGTGCGGTTCGCCGCCACCACCCCGGCGAGGACCGCCAGAAGCACCACGGATCCAACGAAGATGGCAAGGACACGTTTCATGGCGAATCTCCCAAGCTATGACCAATGCCTGATAGTGGCATGGTCCCGCCCGGTTCGTGGTCAGCCGCGCAGGCGTTCGGCCAGGAAGGCCAGGACCCGGTCGAGGGCGACACGGGTCGGATGGCCCGGCTCGTCGACGAGGGAGATGGTGAGCACCGAGTGTGCCGACGCCGGGATGCCCGCCCCGTTGCCCGGCGACGAGTCGATCTCGATCCCCTCGAAGGAGGCGCCGAGCGTCGCTCGCAGGGTCTCGAACCGCTCCGGCGGGCACCCCCGGTCGTTGGTGAAACGTAGTCCGAGCACGCGCAGGTCCTCATGGGCCCGAGCCGTGATCGTGGCGAGGTCCTCGTCATCCAGACCAAGGGCGGAGCGCCCACGCTCACCGATCGGCACAGGCATGGCCGGCTGGCTCATGACGGATGCGACGACCGACGGCTCGAGAGCGGTAGCGAGTGCGAAGCCGCCGGTGAAGCACATCCCGACCACGCCCACTCCCGGCCCGCCGCTCTCCTGGTGGGCCGACGCTGCGAGCGCCCGCAGCCACCCGACGACGGGGCTCGTGCGGTCAGCCAGCTTCGTGAACTCACGGGCCACGCAGATCCGCAGGATCGATCGCGCCATCTCGCGCCCTGACGCCGGGGCGGCGGGCCGCCCGAACAGGGACGGCAGGTACACGCGGTACCCCGCCGCGATGAGTCGCCGGGCGAAGTCGATGACGCCCGGATGCAGGCCGGGGATCTCGTGGAGCACCAGCACCGCCGGCCCCGTCCCACCACGAAAGACCTCGTACGTTCGCCGATCGTGGGTGAAGTCGAAGGCCTCGAGCTCCGGGCCGATCTGCTTGCTGAGGTCCACGCCGGCTTCTCCGTCCAAGGTCTGCCCAACAAGGTCGCGGCGTCCGGGGCTCACCATCTGCGTGGCGGCAGCCGATCAGATGGTTCAGGTCATCCGGCCGCTGTTCGCGGCGAGTCCAGCGGGGTCGCCCCGTGCCTGCCCGACCAGACTAACCGCCTCGTCGAGCAGGACGCGCTGAAGACTCTGCCGGTCCTGAAGAGCCGACCACCCGTGAACGATCCGCAAGAGTGCCGCCGACTGGTGAAACGCAAGACTCCCCGCGCTGACGCGGGCAACGGGGCCCGGCTGTCGGTTGTAGTGGCTCACCAGGTCGCCGAGCACCTCCCAGGTGGGGACGGCACCGCTGACAGCCTCTGTTGCCCAGGTCCATGCGCCCCAGTAGGCCAGGTCATGAGCAGGGTCTGCCATCTGCATCCGGTCCAGGTCAACGAGGACGACGCCTGTCAGGTCGCCCAGGATGTTTCGAGGGGAGAAGTCTCCGTGGCTGGGCACCAGCGCCGCCTCCCACGGGCGGCAGCCATCCAGCAGCCGCACGACCTTGTCCGCGGCCTCCGCTACGGCCACAACCCCGGGTTCCGCCCGCGATCCGACGCACGCGGCGCTGAGGTCCGCCGCCTTGCGCCGGCAGGATGCCAGGACCCGGTCAGCCGAACGGACCCGCCTGATCGTGGCACCGCTCGCGTGCAGATCGGCCAGCAGCGAAGCGACCTCCGGCAGCCGGCGCACCGAGTCGCCGAGAGCACCACGCGCACCGAGTGCATGTCCGGGGACGCGGGCCATGACGAGCTCGCCGGTCGCAGGGTCGACGGAGAGTGGCTCCGGCAGACCTGATGGACGGCGATCACGACCGAACGGGGAGAGCCACAGGGCGAGCATGTCGTCGTAGACCTGACGGCTCCCGCCGCGACGATACGTCTTGACAACCACCTCACGTCCGTCCCGGACCTCCAGGCGGACCGGGCGGTCGACGTGGTTACCGAAGTCCATGAGAGCTCACCTCGAAGACGCGAGCTGGATCAACCGCGCAGTAGGCGAGCAGGGCATCGCGTTGGGCGACATCGCGGTGGCGGCTCTCGGCCAGACCAGCCAGCCGCGCCAGGGCCAGCACCGTCCAGCCGGCCAGCACCCCCTCGTCCAGCTCCCGGCACGGCCCGTAGCCGTCAAGGAAAGCCTGGCTTGCCGCCACCGTCGCCCCCATCGACCGCGCGCCGACGATCCGCTCTTTGACGAGGTGGCCAAGCATGTTTCCGACGTCCAGGCCTCGTGGGGCCATCGCTGCGTCGTCCAGATCGATAAAGGCCACGGTGCCGCCCGCTTCGACGACGACCTGCCGTGGGTGACAGTCCCGGTGGGCCGGCAACAGCGGTGCCCCGGCCAGCCAGCCGGTGGACGCCACCAGGGTGTCGACGAGGTCGACCGTGGCCGGGACCGCGCGGCGGCGCAGCTGGGCCACCTCCTTGCCCCAGTCCCACACGCGGTCGAGCTCGGCGCCGCTGTCGTGGATCCGCCGCAGGGCTGTCCCCACCCGATGGAAGCAGTCGGGGTACAGCGAGTCCGACAGGCTCGCGGGTAGGTCCCCGTGCCGGTAGGTGATGGCCAGGACGTGACCGGCGGTATCCCGACCGAGGAGGGCCGGGACGATGGGGGCAGCGGGAGTGGCGGCGAGCTCCAGCAGGCGTCTGGCGTTGCCCCGGGCTCGCGGTGAGGCGAAGACCTTGACCACGGCAAGCTCGCCCTCATGATCCACCAGTGTCGCCACGCGCCGACCAGGCAGGTAACGCAAGATGCGCTGCACTCGCGACCCGGGCACGACCTCATCAAGGCCGGCCGCCCACGGCGTCAGCTCCGGGTCGACGAAGACGGGGTGGTCAGAGGGCCACGGCATGTCGCAACCCGGTGTCGAGGTGGTTGACGGCGGTGAGGACCTGTTGGGCTCGGCTCGCCCAGCCGTGCTCTGCCAGTGCGTACTCGCGGGCCAGCTCGGCCCGTGTCCTGGCAGCCGCGGGGTCGTGCAGGACGTCCGTGACGGCGGCGACCAGCGCTTCGGGGTCGCCAGGAGCGGCCAGACATCCCCAGCGTCCGCCATCGAGCACCTGCGGAATCTGCCCGATCGAGCTGGCGACGACCGGTATGCCTGCCGCGAGGTACTCATAGAGCTTCAGCGGGGAGAAGGCGAACTCCTGCAGTGCGGGATACGGGGCAAGCGCGACGTCGCAGGCGGCCAGCACGAGGGGTATGCGGGCGTGGGGCACCTGCCCCAACCAGTGCACACGCCCGTGCAGTCCGAGCTCTTGGGCTCGTCGATCGAGCTCCTGGCGAACCGGCCCATCACCGGCGACCACGAGATGAACATCATCGGGCAGACCCGACATCGCCTCGATGGCGGTGTCGAGGCCGTGCCACGGGCGCAGCGACCCGGTGAAGCACGCCAACCGCGGGGCAGCTGGCAGACCCAGCCCGGCTCGGGCCGCCGCCCGGTCAGGCCGGTCACGGAACAGATCGACGTCCACGCCGTTCGGCACGACGACCAATGGCCCACCATCGGCGAATGGGCGGACCTGGGCGGCAACCTCCTGGCTCACGGCAACCCTGAGGTCTGCGCCGGCCAGCACGCTGACCTCAGCGGCCTGAGCCAGCTCGGGGTCATGCAGACCTCGCCAGCCGGCCTCCTCCCGGGTGAGCAGCGCGTTGATCTCGACCACGTGTCGTGACCCGGACGCCGCTGCCACACGCAACCCCGCCGTGCCGAAGAGGGAGAGCCGCTCGTAGAGCAGGTGGGGCTGCAACCGGGCAGCGACCTCGAGCCCCACTTCGGTGACCTGCTCGACGACGGCGCGCTTGCGAAGCTCGCGGATCCGCCCCTCCGCGCGCCCCGGGTGGGGCACAAGGTGCTGTGGGACCCCCCAGGGCTCAGCCGGACCGCCCGGGTTGGCCGCCACACCGACGACCTCCGTCTCGTGACCGAGCGCGGCGAAGGCAGAGGTGATCGCGAGCAGGTGCAGCGATGCGCCCTTGGAACCACCGATGCGGACCCCGGTGTCGGAGCACAGAACCAGGATCCTCACGGGCCGGCCCTTCGGGCGGCGCTCGCGGCGGTGGCGAAGACGTTGACCAGCGCTGCGGTGGAGTCCTCCGGCCGGAATCGCGCACCCACCAGCCGTCGGCCGGAATCGCCGAGCCGTCCGGCCAGCACCGGATCCGCCAGGAGCCGATCCAGCGCCCCGGCGAGCGCCACGGCGTCGTCGGGTGCCACGAGAAGTCCGGTCTGGCCATCATTGACGAGCTCGCCGATCCCGACGACGTCGGTGGACACGACCGGAACACCGCGGGCCAGCGCTTCGACCAGCACCGTGGGCATGCCGTCGCGGTCGCCGTCGACGTCGATGCGGCAGGGCAGGACGACCGCGCGGGCCTGCGTCATGGCCGTAGCAACCTCCGAGGTGGTCGCGGCGCCCAGCAGCCGGACTCGCCCGACCAGGCCCAGACGGTCGATCCGGGCAGTGAGCTCATCGCGCAACGGGCCGTCACCGATGATGTCGACGCGCAGCCGGGGGTGCTGTTCGAGCAGCAACGCGGCTGCGTCCAGGAGAAGGTCGACGCCCTTCTTGTGCACGAGGCGGGCGACGCACAGCAAGGTCAGGCTGGCAGCGGGATCGGCCATCGGTCCGATCGGGACGCCGTTGGCGATATGTCGGATGTCTGGTGACCGGCCGGCAACCGAGAGGACGGCCCTGAGGTGACCCACGTTGTGAGACGACACAGTGACTACCACGTGGGCCCCGGCCAGTCGCCGGGCCAGGTGCGGGGTGTTGTCCCGGTGGTAGATGTCCTTGGCGTGCGCAGTGACCGAGCAGGTGACACCAGCAAGTCGGGCGGCCATCGTGGCGACCTCGGCGGCGGCCGTCGCGAAGTGGGCATGCACGTGGCGGGCGCCATCGACCCGTATCCGGGCGGCGACCAAACCGGCCTGCACAAAACGACGCCAGGTGTGATCGCGGTGTGAGGCAAAGGCCAGCCCGGCCCAGCGCAGCGGGTGCCGGGCCGCCACCCCTGCGTGGACGCGGAGCACTCGGCGCTCGCGCAGTCTCGGGTGGCGCGGTACGTACCGGACCACCGCTCGAAGCGCGTCGAGCTCGGGATGGGTGGGTCCCTGCTCCGGCGGCAGCAACGCGTCGACGATCACCTTCACCCCGGCCGCCTCCAGGCCGAGGACCTCACGCAGGATGAAGGTCTCTGACAGTCGGGGAAACCGCTTGAGGACATACAGGACGGGTTGCGCCGTGGCGGCGGGCGAGGTGACAACCTCGCGCTCCAGGAGCGCGCTCATGCAGTGCCACCCTCGAACCGACGCAGCGGGCGGTCACTGACGCGAAGTGGTCCCTGGGTGGCGGCGAGCCGGGCGAAGTGGCCACCGCGGCGCAGCAGGTCCTCCGGGGCTCCTTGCTCGACAACGCTTCCGGCCTCCAGAACAGCGATCCGGTCGGCTCGACGAACGGTCGACAGCCGGTGGGCGATGATCAGCGTCGTGCGCCCCTTCGGCAACCGCTCGAGCGCCTCGGCGATCAGGCTTTCCGACTCCACGTCGAGCGCGCTGGTCGGTTCATCAAGGATCAGGATCGGGGTGTCGCGCAGGATGGCCCGGGCGATGGCGACTCGCTGACGCTGCCCGCCGGACAGACTCACGCCGCGTTCACCGACCGGCGTGTCCAGGCCCAGGGGCAGGCGGGAGGCGAACTCGTCGACCAGCGCGAGTCGCGCGGCCCGGCGTACCGCTGCCTCGCGCGCACCGGGCCATCCGCAGGCAATGTTGTCCAGCAGCGAGCCGTGCAGCAGGACACAGTCCTGCAGCACAAGCGATACCTGCGCCCGCAGGGTCTCGAGCTCAAGTCCGCGCACATCCATCCCGTCGACGCAGACCCGGCCCTCCTGGGGATCCATGAGACGAGGCACCAGGGCGGCGATCGTGCTCTTGCCTGCGCCGGTGCGACCGACGAGGGCGAGGGTCTGGCCGGGCTCGATGCGCAGGTTCAGCCCGGTGATCACGGGTTCACGGCCATAGCCGAAGGTCACATCTTCGAAGTCGATCCGGCCCGCGAGCCGCGGGGTCGGAACGGCGTCCGGAGCGTTGCGCACCTCGGGGGTGAGTCGCAGGATCTCCATCACCCGCTCCGATGCGGCAGTCCCCTTGGACGTCGTCGTGGAGAGCTTGGCCAGGGCCTTGACGGGTTTGTAGAGGCTCGACACATAGCCCAGGAAGACGAGCAGGACCGCAACGCTCATGTCGCCGGCCAGCACCCGCCAGGAGCCGGCGGCGAGGACCACCGCCATCGACGCTGCGGTTGCCATGTCGACGACGGGGCTGAACCGCGCCTGCAGGCGCACTGCCTCGAGCCCTTGCAGCAGGCTGGTCAGTGCCAGAGACTCCATCCGGTCGCGCATCCGCCGCTCGAGCGAGGAGGACTGAACCAGTGGCATGACCGACAACCCCTCCGAGGCGGCCGCTGCCACCTGACCGTCGGCGGTGCGGGCGTGGCGGGCGGCACGTTTGAGCGACCGGGTGGACCGGAAGATGACGATCGCCATCAGCGGTGTGGCCGTGAACGCGACGAGCGCAAAGGCCGGGTCGAGGAACAGCATCACGCCGCCCATGCCGAGAACGAGCATCGCGTTGGGGATGAGGACCGAAAGCGTCTGCACGAGCAGGTCCTGCATCCGGTCCACGTCCGAGGTGACCCGGGATGTGAGGTCACCCACCCGCTGACCGGCGTGGTAGGCCAACGACTGCCGCTGCAGGTGCGCGTAGACCTCCACACGCACGTCTGCGGCCATCCGCAGGCCGGCTGAGGACAGCAGCAGCGTGGACCAGTAGTCGACGATTGCCGTGAGGATGTAGATCAGGAGCAGGGAGCCCACTGCCGCGGTCACCGCCCACGCCGGCGAGATGCTCGGCCTCGTACCGGAGCTGGTGAGCACATTGCCGATCAACAAGGAGACCGGCCACGGCTGGGCGAGGTGCACCAGCACCTCGACAACCGCCAGCAGCCCGCCCAGTCTCAGGGCCCGGCGGTGCTGGCGCGCGAACGGACGCAGGCAGCGAAGTGTGGCGATCATGCGACTCGCTCCAAGGCGTGGGAGGTGAGCAGCTGAGCGGCGCGAGTCGCGCCCTCGAGCGATATCCCGGCACGTTCACAGGCGCCCTCCGGGAGGAGTCGGGGCTGATCCAGCAGCCAGGCCACCTCATCCGGCGAAGCGGTCTCGTCCACCACGTCGGCGAGCCCGAGTGACGCCAGTCGACTCGCCCGGATGGCCTGCTCCCGGCGGGGTGACCGCCGCGGGACGAGCACCGCCCGGACGCCCGCAGAGAGCGCTTCGAGCGTGCTGTTGTACCCGGCCATCTGCACCACTGCGCCAGCCCCGGCGAACAGCTGGACGGTTGACCCGGTGTCAAGACTGAGCTGGACGCGAGCGGCGAGGTCGGAGTCCCCGTCCATCGTCCGGTGAGCCCAGTCCCCGGTATACGGACCGGCCGCGACCATGCCGCGCAGGGCCGGGCGTCGACGCAAGGCCTCCACCCCCAGGCGGAAGACGGTCTGGCCATCCCCTCCCCCGCCGGCGCTGATGACGACCAGGTCCTCGCTGCGGACCTGTTTCACCGCCGGCTCGACGACCCAGCCGCAGTAGGTCGGCGGGATCGGAAGTCCGTACTCGCGTACATGGTCGCAAAGCAGAGGGCTACCGAACACGAGCACCTCGTGGAAAAGCCCTCTGACACCCTCCCATCCCTGTCCGTCGAGCTCCCTACGAACGCTCACCACATCGTCGATCACGTCTCGCAGCCCGAGGATCAACGTCGCCCCCTGTCGTCGGGCGCCGGTCAGTCCCTCCAGCAGCTCCCCCGATGTGCCGTAAGGGTGGCGGTCGACCACCACGACGTCGGGGCGCAGGTTCTCCACCGTCTGGCTGAAGATCCGCGCTCGCTCGGCGACCGCCGCGTGCAGGCCCATCCCGGGGTTGTCGTACTCACCCTGGGCGTCCTTCAGCAGCGGCGGGACGGCTACGACCTCGAAGCGCGGGTCCTGAAGCCACTCCGGCCGCCGGGGCACCCCGGTCACCAGGGTGATCTGCGCGCCCGGGCTCAGGCGCAGAACCTCGCGGGCCACGAGCACGTTCCGGCGGACATGGCCGAGCCCGTACCCGTCATGTGAAGAGAAAAGGTAGCGGGTCATGGTCGCGCTCCTTGGCGTGCACTGGATGAAGGCCAGGTGAACAGCGGGTGGACAGTCGCTAGCCTGCCTCGGGCATGGGTAGCGCCACCATTGGACGATGGTGTTAGTACCCCGGGCAGACACCGGGCCGCGTCACTGCTCTGGGACGAAACCTGACCGAACAGGTCGTTCACACGCGGAGCTCAAGGCCCCCGTTTCGATCAGCAACGCCTGCCCCGCCGCATCTTCGAACAGCAGGACCCTGGTCACTTCTTTCGGACTAGTGTGCCCGCGAGACGACGCCGATGTCCGCCCTCCTGACGTCGCCACTCACACGCGCTCGAGCGAGCTGGCAAGCTGTCCGCGCATCTCCGCCGCGTACTGGTCGGCGTTCAGCCCGGTGATCAGGTGCAGCGTGTCCTGCGTCACGGCAACCATCCCGGCGATGCCGGCCGACGTGAGGGCCGCTTCGTCGATGGCCGAGGAGTCGCGGACGACGACGCGGAGCCGGGTCTCGGCCGCCGACTCGACCTTGACGATGTTGCCGGGCCCACCGAGCCCGGTGATGAAGTCACGTGCCCTCTGCGCAGCCTCGGGGTCACGCAGCTTGGGCTGGATCGCCTTGGTCTCATAGAAGACGTCAGGGGTTGTCGCAGCCGTCAGCTCGGCCTCGTCCCCGGCGATCTTGAGGTACTCCTCCATGTCCGTCTTGAGGTTCTCCGACCTGGTCCCGAAGATGGCCTGCATGTTGGTGCCGACCAGCAGCACCCCGGCGGCGCCGAGAGCCTTGAGCTTGGACTGGTCGGCCTTCTTGATGTCCACCACGCCGACCCGCAGCCGGGTGATGCAGGCGTCGAGGTCCTTGATGTTGCTCTTGCCGCCGAACGCGAGCACCAGCTGTTGGGTGAACCCGTGCGCGAGATCCTCGATCACGTCCTCGCGGTTCGCCTCTTCGACCTCCCTGCCAGGGGTCTTGAGGTTCAGCCTGACGATGAGGGTTCGGAATACGACGTAGTACAGGCCGAAGTAGAGCGGGCCGAGCACGAGCACGAGCCACGGCCTCGCAGCGAGCGGGAAGTAGAGCGCATAGTCGATGAAGCCGTGCGAGAACGTGTACCCGAGCCGGCCTCCGAGCACATACATCAGCGGGAAGGCGAGCCCGGCCATGATGACGTGCGCCACGTAAAGGACAGGAGCGACGAACAGGAAGGCGAACTCGAGCGGCTCGGTGATGCCGGTCAGGAATGAGGTCAGGGCTGCCGAGATCATGATCGAGCCCACCACGACACGCTTCTCGGGTTTGGCCGTGTGCCAGATCGCGAGTGCTGCGCCAGGCAGGCCGAACATCTTGAACAGGAAACCGCCGCCCAGCTTGCCGGCGTTCTGGTCGCCGTCCAGGAAGCAGGTCAGCCAGCCATGGTCTGTCGCCCCGGTGAGTGGGTTCGTGCAGGACCCGATCTCATAGAAGAACGGCGCGTTCCAGATGTGGTGCAGACCGAACGGGAGCAGGGACCGCTCAACGGTCCCGTAGATCCAGACGGCCAGCGGAGCCGACGAGCCCGAGGCCCAGACGGAGAAGCTGTCGATGAGGTCCTGGATGGGCGGCCAGACGAAGCTGAGGATCACGCCGATGACGATGGCTGCGAAGGCGGTGACGATCGGCACGAAGCGCTTGCCGGCGAAGAACCCGAGATACGGCGGCAGCGAGATCCGGTAGTACTTGTTGAAGAGCCACCCTGCGGTGAGTCCGACGATGATGCCTCCGAAGACCCCCGTGCTCACCGTCGCGATCCCCAGCATCCTGAAGGGTTCTGGATCGCCCTCTTGTATCGGATAGGCCGAGAGGACGATGACTCCGCGTTCGACGCCGATGACGCCCATCGTCGCGATCATCACCAGGTAGCCCACGGTCGCAGCGAGGGCCGAGACGCCGTCGTTCTTGGCCATGCCGAGGGCAACGCCGATGGCGAAGATCAGCGGCAGCACCCCGAAGATCGAGTCGCCGGATGCCCGCATGATCTCCAAGATGATGCGGACGAGGTCCGGCAGGTCCCAGTTGTTCTGCTTGGCGCCGCCGAGGAAAGCCCCGCCCACACCGAGCAGGATGCCGGCGACCGGCAGAACCGCCACCGGAAGCATCAGAGACTTGCCGAGCTTCTGCATGAAGCCGAAGACATTGCTGCCACGGCTGACGCGCGGTGGTGCTTCGGGACTGGTCGGCTCCTGTGCCGTCACCGTTGCCATCAGTAGTTCCTTTCGTGAATAGTCGTAGGGAGAGCGGTTCAGGAGCCGTCAGATGTCATCGTGTCGTCGTCGAGCGGCACGAGAGCGCGTACCGAGGCAGCTGAGTCGAGGTCGAGCGCGCGGGCGGCCAGGCCCTCGCAGACGGCCAGGGACAGCAGGCGGATCTGCGCCTTGACGCTGGGAATCGCCGGGATGCTGACGCTGAGCTCGTCGACACCGAGGCCGACCAGCAGCGGGACTGCCTGCGGATCGGACGCCATACCTCCACACACGCCGACCCAGCGGCCTGCTGCATGTGCCGCGGTCACGCTCTGCGCGATGAGCCGGAGCACCGCGGGGTTGAGCCCGTCGACCTGCGGAGCCAGCTGCGGGTGCCCACGGTCCATCGCCAGGGTGTACTGGGTGAGGTCGTTGGTCCCGACCGAGAAGAAGTCCACCTCCGCCGCGAACTGCGGGGCCATCACGGCCACCGACGGGACCTCGACCATGATGCCCACGGGGATGGGGGCCACGCCGAGACGTTCCCGTTCCTCCTCGAACACAGCCTTGGCCAGCCGCCAGTCCTGCATCGTCGCGATCATCGGGAACATGACGTGAATGCGGGCGCCCGCGTCTGCGGCGCGAAGGATCGCCCGCACCTGGGTGCGCAGGATCTCCGGACGGTCCAGTCCGATCCGGATGCCACGCTGACCGAGGAAGGGGTTGTCCTCGCGGGCCATCGGCAGGTACGGCAGGGGCTTGTCGCCGCCGACGTCGAGAGTCCGTATGACGAGCGGCTGGCCGGGCGCGAGGGACCCCGCTATGTCTCGGTAGATCTGGGCCTGCTCGTCCTCGGTGGGAGCGGACGAGCGGCCCATGAAGATGAACTCGGATCGGAGCAGGCCAACGCCGTCGGCTCCTTTGGTCATGGCATTCTGCGCGTCCTCGACACCGCCGATGTTCGCGACGATCTCCACGTGATGGCCGTCGGTGGTGTTCGTCGGCTCATTCATGTGCGCCAGCTCGACGGCACGACGCTCCGCCTGGCGAACCTGGCGTCCCTTGATCCGCTCGACCTCCGCGTCGGAGGCGTTCAGGCGCAGGGTCCCCTTGGCGCCGTCCAGGATGACCCGGGTGCCATCGGGGATGTCCAGGGCGCGAGGTTCGATGCCGGCCACCGCGGGTATGTCGAGGGACCGCGCGATGATCGCCACGTGCGACGAGGCGCCACCCCCGGTGGTGCAGAACCCGACGACCTTGGTTCGGTCGAGCGTGGCCGTGTCCGAGGGGGTGAGGTCCTCGGCGATGAGGATCGACCCGGCGGGGAGCTCGGCCTTCTCGCTGCGTTGACCGGTGATCTCCTCCAGGACGCGCTCGCCGACGTCGCGGACGTCGTTGGCCCGCCCGGCGAGCACCTCGTTCTTCAGCCCGGCGAGCTGGTCGGCATACACCAGATAGGCGCGTCTCCAGGCGAAAGCCGCGCTCTTGCCCTTGTCGATCGCGCTCGCGGCGATATCCATCAGGTCCGGGTCGCCCAGGATCTCCTGATGGGCGGCGAAGATGGCGGCCTTGCTGGGGTCCGCCTCGCGCTTGAGCCGGTCCTCGAGCGCCTGGAGCTGGACCCCGGCACGGTCGATCGCCTTGTTGAGCGTGCGGCGCTCCTTGTGCCGATCTGTTGCCTCCTCGACGACGGTGATGTCCTGTCGATGGACCTGAACCACGGTGCCGACGCCGAGCCCCGGGGAGGCAGAGACGCCAAGCAGGATGTCCGGGTCGTCCGAACGGGGCCGTGGAGCCGGCCGCGTCGACGCCGACGTGGCGACGCCGGCCGGGTCCGAGACGGGTTGGGCACCAACCTCACCGAGCCCGTCGCCGAGGGCGACGGAAAGCTCGGCGACGGCGAGCTCGGCGTCGCGACCGTTGGCAACGAGCTGGACCTTGTCGCCATAACCGACCTCGAGTCCCATGATGGCAACGACGCTCTTCGCGTTGGCCTGGACGTCGCCGCGCTGGAGGCGGATCTGGCTGTCGTACTTCTTGGCCATGTTGGCCAGCACGGCCGCAGGTCGCGCATGCAGGCCGGTCGGGTTCGGCACGAGGATTGCGGCTGAGGTGATGCTTCTGCCCTGAGTCTCGGAGCGCGCCACCTCTCCTCCGGCAACACTGAGCTCGACGGCGACATCCTCGCCCGCGGTGACGCGGCCCGCCTGTGGGGTGAAGGAGGTCAGCAGGTCAGAGTTCGCGATCACCATCTGGGTCAGCAGGCTCTTCGCGTTCGTAGCGACCTTGTCGAGGTCAAGAGCGATGAGCTCGTCCCCGGTCTTGACGTGGTCGCCGACCGAGACCCTCGGTGTGAAGCCTTCGCCGCGCATCTGGACCGTGTCAAGACCGATGTGCAGCAACACCTCGAGCCCCTCGGCCGTACGGATCGTGACCGCATGGTGTGAGGGGTGGAGCGTGGCGACGACACCATCGCAGGGGGCAAGAAGCCGGTCACTGAGCGGATCGATCGAGATCCCCTCGCCGATCATCTTCTGAGCGAAGACCGGGTCCGGTACCTGCTCTATCGGGACGATCAGTCCGGTGATCGGCGCCATGAGGCTGACGTCGGTCATGGGACCCGTGGAAGCGACCGTGCTCATTCGCGTTCCTCTCGGAGGGTCTCGTTCATATCGTCATGATCTTGGCCAGCGGGAGCTGGGACATCCAGCGTTGTTCCCGCGGGCGCTGGGCACTCTCTTCGACAAGGTTGGCATAGGAGGTCAGGTCTGTGAACTGGAGACGCCCGGACTGGAACCCGATCATGGCGCTGGCCCGCCCGCCGGACTCCAGCTGCTCGGCGAGGTACTCGATGCAGTGCGCGGTCAGGGCGGTGGCCTGGACGCGGTCGAACGGCGAGGGGTCGCCGCCCTCCTGGACATGTCCGAGGATCGCCGGACGGGCGTCGAACAGGTCGCCGCCCTCCTTCTCGAACACGGAGGTGATGAACCCGGTGGTGTAGACCGGATCGGCGTTCTCGCTGCGGATCACCAGGCCCAGGCGCTTCCCTGACCGGAATCCTTCCGACAGGTTGTGGACGTCGACGCTGAGATCTCCGAGCCCAATCTCCTGCTCGGGCAGGTAGATCCGCTCGGCGCCGGTCGCCAGCCCGCTCATCAGCGCCAGGTAGCCGCAGTCGTGGCCCATCACCTCCACGACGAAGACCCGCCGCGATGCCACTGCCGACTGCCGGATCTTGTCGACGTCGGAGACGATGCTGTTCAGGGCTGTATCGCTGCCGATCGTCAGCTCGGTGCCGGGGAGGTCGTTGTTGATGCTCATCGGCAGGCACACGATCGGGATGTCCAGAGCCGGGTAGGTGCGGCGATGGGTGTGGAGCAGGTGCGCCGCCTGGTACCCCGACCACCCGCCCGCCATCAGCAGGCCGTCGATGCGATGCGCGGCGATCTGCTTGGCGATCTGTGCTATTGCCGGCTCGTCAGGTACGTACCTGTTGGTGCCGATGTCGGCCCCTCCCTCCGAGACCAAGCCACTGACGCTCATCCAGTCCATCTCATGGATGTCGCCGCTGCGTAGGCCGCGGAAGCCGTTCTTGACGGCCAGCACGCTGTATCCGCGGTCGAGACCCAGCCGCACCGCGGCCCGGACCGCGGTGTTCATGCCCGGCGCAGGTCCGCCGCCGTGTATGACGGCAAGCCTGAACCGCCGGCGCCCAGCGGCGGTTGGCCTCGGCGCTGCCTGCTGCATGGTTCCCAGGATGGCCTGGGACTCGTGGAAACCGCCGCCGCGCAACAACATTGCGCCGTCGTAGTCCCGCTGGGCGATTCGGTCGACGACCTCGCCGGTCCGTGCCAGACACTCCATCAGGGGCGAGCTGACGACCTGGTTGCCCCGGATCCCGATCAGCTGCGGTGTGGTGTCGTGCGGCTCGGCGAGCAGCCGTTCGACCGCAGCGTGTCCGAGCTGGGTGGCAAGGCAGCGATCGAAGGCACTCGGTGCGCCGCCGCGCTGGACGTGACCCAGGATGGTGACGCGGGCATCCTCGCCAAGCTGCTCCTCCAGGACCTCCTTCACGTTCTCCACAGTGATCGGCCTGCCATCACTGCTCTGTGCGCCCTCGGTGACGAGCACCAGGCTCTGCCGACGGCCGATCTCGTGTCCTGCCCGCATGGCCGCACACATCTTCTGCGCCCAGTCCTCGCTGTCCGGGGGGCGCTCGGGGATCAACAACCAGTTCGCGCCTGTGGCCAGCCCGGCTGTCAACGCAAGGTATCCGCAGTGACGGCCCATCACCTCGACCACGAACGTGCGCTGATGGCTCGACGCCGTGCTCCGGATCGAGTCCAACGCCTCGGTGATCCGGTGCAGCGCAGTGTCCGCACCGATCGTCATGTCGGTCCCCGACATGTCGTTGTCGATCGATCCCGCCAGACCCACCAGCCGAAGGGACGGATGGGAGGCTGCCACCTCCGGAGTCACCTCACCGGCGTCCACCAGCTCCGCGACCGCCTCGACCCACTCCTCCCGGAACAGGTTCGCCCCGGTCAGACTGCCGTCGCCGCCGATCACGACCAGCGCATCGATCCCGCGCTCGAGCAGGTTACGGACGGCCGTGCGCCGGCCCTCCCGAGTGCGGAACTCGCTGCACCGTGCGGTGCCGAACACCGTGCCACCGCGGTGCAGGATCCCTCCGACATCCCTGGACGAAGCTCGCTGGATCGCCTCGCCTCCGTCGACCAGACCCTGGAAACCATCGTGGACCACATACGGGTCGATCCCGTGAAACAGCGCCGTCCGAACCACTGCCCTGACCGCGGCGTTCATCCCCCCCGCGTCTCCGCCACTGGTGAGTACAGCGATGCTTGAGGAGCCGCCAGCCTTTTCAGTCATGGAATACGTTAACCGCCATCCGGGGCAGCACCAGACCGGAGGGAGGGCAAGGTTCGACGGACGCCCTTTGAACTGCTGTTACGACTCGACCAGAGATCCGTTGCGCTCGATCAGCCGCTTGTACCAGAAGAAGCTGTCCTTCCTGATCCGCGCCAGGTTTTTGAGGTTGAGCTCCTCACGGTCCACGTAGATGAACCCATATCGCTTGGACGAGCCCTGGTGCGTGGAGACCAGGTCGATCGCCGACCACGGGCAGTAACCCAGGACCTCGACGCCGTCGGTGATCGCCCACTGCATCTGTTCGATGTGTTGGGCGAGGTACTCGATCCGGTACCCGTCGTGAACCGTGCCGTCTGATTCGAGCGTGTCGAACGCGCCCAGCCCGTTCTCCGTGACCAGCAGGGGAAGGTGGTAACGGTCCCATAGCTCGCGGAGCGTGGTACGAAACCCAACAGGGTCGATCTCCCAGCCGAACTCGTTCTTCCGGAGGAAAGGATTTGCGACCG
>JANOHS010000298.1:0-5704 GCA_031406655.1 Micrococcales bacterium | reverse complement strand
CCTTGAGGGCGAGCAGGGTCGGGGGCCACCACGAGGAGGAGAAGTCCTGCCCCTCGTCCACGACGATGCTGTCGAAGCGGTCCTCAGCTGGACGCCCGGCTGCAACCCGACCCAGCCAGGCCGGCAGCCCTTCCTCGAACCCGGCGCTGTCGTCCTCCTCACCGTGCGGCGCCCCCCACTGCACGGGCAGGTCGTGGAAGAGCCCCACATAGGTCGGTCGTTCGGGTTGCCTCCACTCGGCGGTGACCCCCTGGAGGAATCGGGCCAGGCCCCGGGAGTAGCAGACGAGGGCGACCGACTGGCCGTCCTTGGCCAGCCGACGGGTCTGCTCCAGCGCCAGCCAGGTCTTGCCGCTGCCTGCCCCGCCGACGACGGCGACGCGGTGCTGGTTGCGCAGGAGTCCCAGGATGCGCGTCTGGTCCTGCGTCATCTGCCGAACCCGCTCGTCATGCTCGGCGTGGAAGGCGAAGATATCGGCCGACGCCAGGTCCGCACCCGAGAACAGGCGAAGCATCTCCGCGGCTCCTGTGTCGGACAGAGGTCCGCTGCCCTGACCATGCAGGTCGAGGGCCCGCAGCACCTTGCGAAAGGCCTCCGACAGATCGTGTCGGTCAATCAGCAGGGGCCTGGGCGTTCCCGGGGACTCGAGGTCGTCGCCCACGTCACAGTCGGGCACTGCCACCAGGTGCACCGCGCGACTGTGCTGCGCCGACGAACCATGCCGAGCCAGGTAGCGCTGGAGCACATGCCTGCAGTCCTGCGCCTGACCCACGGGGTCGATAGTTCGCCACACGCCCTTCTGCCGCTGCTGCCAAACCCCGTCGAGGCGGCGTACGTCCCCGCCCTTGACCTCGATCACCGCCCAGCCAGCACCTGGGATCAACACCACGATGTCGGCCTCGTACTCGTTCTGCCGCTCCTGCACGCGCAGGCCGTGAAAGAGCACCGCCTCGTCGGGCAGCTGGTCCCGCAGAACCTCCCAGACCGCCCGCTCCGCACGAACGCCCTCGCCGAAGAGCGGATGGGCTGGAACGAGAATCGGCACAGTGCAGTACTACCAGCCGGCCGCCGTGAGGAGGCTGGCGGCCGCAATCCGGGTCTGGCAGGTCTTCCCGATCGACTTCTCGTCGTGCACGTTCCCCTGGGAGCCCCTGACCCGGCTGTTGATGGCGCTCGCAATCTTCGGGTCGTTCGTTGCCATCGTGATCGAGGTTGTCCGGCTCGCCAGTCTCGGTATCAGTGCTGGTCTTCGGTCGCACAGCCACTGACCAGACCGCGACGGCCGGTTGCCCGATTTCGACCTGCTCACAGGGAATTCACAGGGAGTGTGGAGGCTTCTCCAAGGGTTGAGGAGTGTTCTTGTCGCAGGTGATGAAGCAAGGTCACCGTCCCGAAGGAACCACCGTCCCAAGGAGCAGTCCATGTCCCGCCACCGTTTCCCGGTCTGCCAGAGCACCGGCAAGGTCCGCTACCGGGAACCCCAGGACGTCAAGGGCGCGCTGCGACGCGCAGACCGGGACCGCTCCAGAGCCCGCTTCCACGAGGTGGCGTGCAGCCGGCGCGAGGTCGACGGATACCGCTGCTCCGACTGCGACGGCTGGCACCTCACCTCGAAACCAGCGCGCTCGGCCCGGCCTGTCCAGGCGACGCGTTTCACCCCGCACTTCGCCGGACCCGCCGCCGAGGCGATCCGAGCGATGGCGACCTCCACCGGGCTCACGGCCGCCGCCGCCTGAGGAACCCTGAGGCTCACCGGCCGTAGGCGCTGACTGGACCCGCGGCCGCGGCAAACTCAGCGGCGGTGAGCAGCCGCGGTTGACCAAGAGCCTTGGCCTCACAGTAGATCCGGCACAACCACTCCAGGTAGACGCTCCGGGAGTACGCCTTGGCGAGGGTCCCGCCGTAGGTCGTCGCCCCATGGTTCTGCAGCAGGACCCCGTAGCGGTCCTTCAACGCCACCATGGCGTTCCTTGCCAGCTCGTCCGTGCCGAACTGGGCATACGGTGCAACCCTGACCGGTCCGCCCAGCAGGGCCAGCATGTAGTGGATCGGCGGGATCTCGTCGACCAGAGTGCCCAGGACCGTGGCATACACGGGGTGGGTGTGCACGACAGCCAAGGCGTCGGTGTGCTGGTAGACGACGGTGTGCATCGGCACCTCGGCAGACGGATTGTCCGGCCCGTCCACATGGTCTCCATCAAGGTTGATGACGCAGATGCCCGCAGGCGTCAGCGCCTCGTAGTCCACCCCGCTCGGGGTGATGGCGATGTTCTCGCCGACGCGGATGCTGACATTGCCCGAGGTTCCGACGGTAAGCCCGTCCTTGAGCATTCGCAGGGCGTACTCGATGACCAGTTCGCGTTCCTTCTGCATGAGCATGGGGAGAGCATGCCCCATCCCGGGCTCGGCAGGCGGAGGTCATGCGACACACTGCTTGGGTGCACGCGATTGAGTGGGTGGACGACCCGAAGCCGGCGATCAGGCTGATCGACCAGACCCTGCTGCCGGGCACCGAGCAGTACATCGACGTCACGACGGTCGACGTCCTGGTCGAGTCCATCCGGGCTCTGGTGATCCGGGGCGCGCCAGCCCTGGGAGCGGCCGGAGCACTGGGTGTCGCGCTGGCCATGGTCCAGTCCGCCGATGAGCAATGGGATGAGGCCAGGCTGGAGCGCGAGATCGACCGGATCCGCGATGCCCGGCCCACGGCGGTCAACCTCGGCTGGGGGGTCAACCAGGTCAGGGGGTCCGTCCCCTACGGGCTCGAGAAGGTCCTCGGACTCGCCCGGCGGGTCGTCGCCGACGACGAGGCCGCCAACCGCCAGCTCTCCAAGCACGGCGCCGACTGGATCCTTGCGCACGTGGAAAAGGAGAAGGTGCGGGTCGTCACTCACTGCAACACCGGTGCGCTGGCCACCAGCGCCTGGGGCACGGCATACGGGATCATCCACGAGCTGCACCAGCGCGGGCGACTGGGTCTGGTGTATGCCGACGAGACCCGGCCGCTGCTCCAAGGTGCGCGCCTGACCAGCTGGGAGCTCCTGCACGATGGGATCGAGCACGTCGTGCAGGCCGACAGCGCGGCCGCGAGCACCATCCTGCGAGGTCTGGTCGACGTAGCGATCATCGGGGCCGACCGGATCGCTGCGAACGGTGACACCGCGAACAAGGTCGGTTCGGTGGCCCTGGCGCTGGCCTGTCAGCGGGCGGGGATCCCCTTCGTCGTGGCCGCGCCGTCCTCCACTGTCGACCTCAGCATCGCCCGGGGCGAGGACATCGTCATCGAGGAACGCCACGAGGACGAGGTGCTCTCCCTGGCCGGGGTGCGAACGGCTCCGGCGGGAGTCAGAGGTTTCAACCCGGCGTTCGATGTCACCCCCCACGACCTGATCAGCATCGTGGTCACCGAGCGCGGTGTCGCCGAGACGGGCTTGAGCTAGAGATCGAGGGCAGCGGGGGCCGGTATGACGGTGTGCGCTCAGTCGGCGATGAACTCGCTCATCAGCTCCGCGAACCGCTCGGGGTCGTCCAGGTGCGGATAGTGCCCGGCGCCCTCGAACAGCTCGAGCCGGCTGCCGGGGATGGCCTGATGAGCGACGGTCGAGTGCCAGGAGGGAATCATCCGGTCCCGCGTGCCCCAGACGATCAGGGTGGGGATCTCGATGGAGCTCAGCAGGTGGTTATGCGCATTCACCGTCTGCCCGCCCGGGTCGATGACGCTGCGAGTGGTGGCGAGGAAGGCGTGTCGACTGTCAGCGTCGGCAAGGGAGGTGAACCCGTTCCAGACTTCGGTCACGTCTGGGCTGGCCCGCACGCCCACCCTGGAGAGGATCCGTCCCCCGGCCTCGACCCGCCCGCGCACCCAGCCGGAGGCGATCACCGGCAGGACCAGCTCGGCGCCGGGAAGGGTTGCCGATCGGAGCAGCGGGCTCACGTCTCGTCCCAGTCCGCCACTGGCCACCAGGACGAGACGCTCGACCCGATCCGGGAACAGGTAGCAGAACTGCATCGCGATGCCACCACCGAAGGAATGCCCCACCAGGGTCACCTTCTGGATGCCAAGGCGATCCAGCAGATCCCGCATGATGGCCGCGTGCGCCCCCAGCGAGTAGTCGCCCATCGCCTTGGCCGATGCGCCGTGGCCGAACAGGTCAGGCGCCAGGACGCGATGATCGTCGTTGAGCTTGTCCACCAGATGGGCCCAGTTCCGGTGCGAGCCGGTCAGCCCGTGGATGAAGAGCAGCGCCGGACCGTCGCCGGTGTCCAGGTACCAGAACTCGTGACCGTTCAGCATCGCGGTGTGTGCACGTTCCTCGATCACGACGCCTCCTCGGTCAATTACCGGTCAGTAACCTTACCCAAGAGTAACTTAGGAAACCGTCGGTAGGTGACAACGACTGCTGCTTGCCCGTCCGGACACGTCAAGCCTGTTCAAGAACACAGGAGTCCGGTAGAGACCTTCGTCCCGTCCTGGGGCGTTCGGTCGGGTTGCGTCCGGTAGCGTTCGCGACACCCCAGGACGGCAGGAGCTGATCTGAGTTGGACGCCACCCCCGTCGCGCTGATCACCGGCGCCGGTAGCGAGCAGGGCATCGGGTTCGCCTGTGCCCGGGCCCTGGCCGCGCGCGGCATGTCGCTCGTGCTGACCTCGACGACCGACCGGATACACGAGCGGGCAGCAGAGATCGAGGCCGACGGCGGACGGGCGGTCGCGCTGCCGGGTGACCTGACGTCGGCGGGCACCGCGAGCGCGCTGGTACGACTGGCCCTCGACACCTTCGGCCGGCTCGACGTCCTGGTGAACAACGCGGGCATGACCTCCGTCTCCGACCCAGAGGATGCAGGTGAACTCGTCGGGCTGGGCGACGACGCCTGGCAACAGTCGCTCGCTCGCAACCTCGACACGGTGATGACCATGACGCGGGCCGCACTGCCGACCATGCTGGAGGCGGGGTACGGCCGGGTCGTGGTCATGACGTCGGTCTCCGGTCCGGTCGTTGCCTACCGCGGCGACGTCGCCTACCACGCCGCCAAGGCTGCCCTGGTTGGCTTCACCCGCGCCGTGGCCCTGGAGGTCGCAGACCGAGGAGTCACCGTCAACGCGGTGGCACCCGGCTGGATAGCTACCTCGTCATCGTCCGTGCACGAGCTGGCGTTGGGCCTGGCAACACCCATCGGACGGCCGGGACGGCCGCAGGAGGTCGCCGAGCTGGTGGCGTTCCTCGCCTCCCCCGCGGCCAGCTACGTGACCGGCCAGCTGCTCGTGGTCGACGGTGGCAACTCGATCCAGGAGGAGCACCTCCTCGCGCGATAACAGTGACCTAGGTCCCTGTTCCGTGTTCGGCCGAGAGCCAGATAATGACGCCGAACGGGTCATGACGGCGAGAGGTGGCTGATATGTCGACCACAACCACACCCCCGGAAGCAACCACACCTGGTGGTCGGATTCCCGTGAAGCCGACGACAACCAGGCAGTACCGAGACACCCAGGTCGATGTGAAGCTCGTGCTTTGCGCACTGTGGATCGCGATGCTGTTCGTGTTCGCCTACGTCGACATCTTCGGGTTCTTCCGCGCTGATGTTCTCGACGCTGCGCTCGACGGCAAGGTGGGTACCAGGATGTAGATCAGGGTGAGGGTCAGGAATGTCTGGTTGACCTCGAATCCCGTGGTAGCCACCTTGCCGTCGAGAGCAGCTTTGAGAAC